>NZ_JBAMDC010000050.1:0-28928 GCF_036961605.1 Streptomyces sp. KLMMK | reverse complement strand
CGGCGGCGGCCGCGGCGCCCGCGGCGATGGCCATGGAGTACAGGCCGGTCATCGGGCCGACCCGGTCGGGGAACCAGCGTCTGACGGCCAGGGGCATCAGGACGTTGCTGACGGCGATGCCCGCGAGCGCGAGCACGCTCAGGGCGAGGAATCCGCAGACGCCGCCCGCGTACGGCCGCAGGGCGAGGCCGGCGGCTATCACCGCCATGCCCGCGCAGACGACGGCCGCGGGGCCGAAGCGGCGGGCCAGCCTGGGCGCGGCGAGGCCGAAGACCGCGAAGCAGAACGCGGGCACGGACGTCAGCAGGCCCGCCACGGTGCCGCTCATGCCGAGGTCCGCGCGGACCTCCTTCAGCAACGAGCCCAGGCTCGTCACGGCGGGGCGGAGGTTGAGCGCGGCGAGGACGAGTCCTGCGACCAGGAGCCGGGCCGCCCAGGCGGAACCCCGTGCGCCCTGCCCCGCCGGCGCGGGGTCCTGCAGCGGGCCGGCGGGGTCGACTGCGGCGGTGGACCCGGCCGCTCTCAGGTCTTCGTCTGCCGTAGATGCCATGACGTCATCATAGATAGAATCATGGGATGAATGGAGGCTGTCGATGCCACTGAACTCGCCCAAGCGCTCCCGCCTCGTCGACCAGGTCATCGCCGGGCTGCGCAGCCAGATCACGTCCGGTGAGTGGCCCGTCGGCTCGCGCATCCCCACCGAGCCGGAGCTCGTCGAGCAGCTCGGCGTCGCGCGCAACACCGTGCGCGAGGCCGTGCGCGCCCTCGCGCACAACGGCCTGCTGGACATCCGGCAGGGGTCCGGCACCTACGTCATCGCCACGAGCGAGCTGGCCGGCGTGATGCACCGCCGCTTCGCCGACGCCGACCCGATGGACGTGGCCGAGCTGCGCAGCGCCCTGGAGGCGTCGGCCGCCCGGCTCGCGGCCCGCCGGCGCACCGAGCAGGACCTGGTGCAGCTGGCCGCGCTGCTGGAGCGGCGCGAGGAGGCGTGGCGCTCGGGCGACGCCGAGCGGTTCGTGGAGGCGGACGCCACGCTGCACACCGCGGTCGTCTCCGCCGCGCACAACGAAGTGATGTCCGAGGTGTACGCGGACCTGGGCGGGGTGATGCGCCAGTTCCTGCGGGCGTACGTGGGGAGCGCGATGCGGCCCGAAGAGCTCGCCGACCACGGGCGGCTGGTCGCGGCCATCGCGGACGGCGACGAGGAGACCGCGGGGGCGGAGGCGAGCGCACATCCGTTCGGGCCGTTCGGCTGCCGGGGCGTGGCCCGCTGAGTGCTCAGGCGGCGGGCCGGTGGGTCACCCAGGCGTGGCGTATGCCCAGCCAGCAGCGCTGACTGAGGGCGACGTGCCCGGCCGGGCCGACGACGGCCTGCGCGGTGTCCATGTCCGGGTCCCACCAGCGCACGCACTCGATGTGCAGCTGGACACTGTCGGTGATGGCGTTGCCGTTGAAGCAGTGGGCGGTGGCGTGGGAGCCGTGGACGCGCGTGCGGCACTCGGCGTGCCGGGGGACGGGCGGAGCGGCCGGAGCGGCGGCCGCCGCCGGGGACACCGGGGCCGTCGAGCCGGCCAGGGCCGCGGCGGCGAACAGCACGGCCGCGGTGCGGCGGAGCGGGAAGCTCATGCGCGTACCTCCTCCCGCCTTCAGTGTGCGGGGGCGGGCTCCGGCGCACGAGCCGGAAAAGCCCGGTGCCCGTTCCGGCGTAGCGGAACGGGCACCGGGCGTGCGCTTCGGGGTGGGGGCGTCCATCATGGGGCCGCCCCGGGCTGGCGGAGCGCTCAGGCGCCCATCATGTGCACGCCGCCGTCGACGTGCACGATCTCGCCCGTGGTGCGGGGGAAGAAGTCCGACAGCAGACCGACGACGCCGCGGCCGGCCGGCTCCGGGTCGGCCAGGTCCCAGCCGATGGGGGCGCGGTGGTTCCACACGTCCGCGAGCTCCTCGAAGCCCGGGATGGACTTGGCGGCCATCGACTTGAGCGGACCGGCGGAGATCAGGTTGCAGCGGATGCCCTTGGGGCCGAAGTCGCGGGCGAGGTAGCGGTTGGTGCCCTCGAGGGCGGCCTTGGCCACGCCCATCCAGTCGTACTTCGGCCAGGCGATCTGCGCGTCGAAGGTCATACCGACGATCGAGCCGCCCTCGCGCATCAGCGGGAGCAGGGCCATGGCCAGCGACTTGTAGGAGTACGCCGAGACCTGGACGGCCGTGGAGACGTCCTCCCAGGTGGCGTCGAGGAAGGTGAAGGCGCCCTGCGGGCCGAAGGCGATGGAGTGCACGATGCCGTCGAGGGCCACGCCCTCGCCGAGGTGCTCGCGCACCTTGTCCGCCAGGCCGTCGAGGTGCTCCTGGTTGCTGACGTCCAGCTCGATGACCGGCGCGGGCTTCGGGAGCCGCTTGGCGATCCGCTCGACCAGGGACAGGCGGCCGAAGCCGGTCAGGATGACCTCGGCGCCCTCGTTCTGGGCGACCTTGGCGGCCTGGAAGGCGATCGACGACTCGGTGAGGACGCCGGTGACCAGGATGCGCTTGCCTGCAAGGATTCCACTCATGACGTTCAGTGACCCATGCCCAATCCGCCGTCTACGGGAATGACGGCTCCAGTGATGTATGCGGCCTCGTCGGAGGCGAGGAAGCGGACCGAGGCGGCGATCTCCTCGGGCTGCGCGTAGCGCGCGAGCGGAACCTGCTTGGTGATGCCCTCGCGCTGCTCGTCGCTGAGCACGCGGGTCATGTCGGTGTCGACGAAGCCGGGGGCGACGACGTTACAGGTGATGTTCCGGGAGCCCAGCTCACGGGCGATCGAGCGGGCGAAGCCCACCAGGCCGGCCTTGGAGGCGGCGTAGTTGGCCTGGCCCGCGGAGCCCAGCAGGCCCACCACGGAGGAGATCAGCACGACGCGGCCCTTGCGGGCGCGCAGCATGCCCTTCGAGGCCCGCTTGACGACCCGGAAGGTGCCGGTGAGGTTGGTGTCGACGACGGAGGTGAAGTCGTCCTCGGACATGCGCAGGAGCAGCTGGTCGCGGGTGACGCCGGCGTTGGCCACCAGCACCTCGACCGCGCCCTGCTTCTCCTCGATCTCCTTGTAGGCCTGCTCGACCTGCTCGGGGTCCGTGATGTCGCACTTCACGGGGAGGCACCCCAGGTCCAGGAGGGCGGCCGGCGGCTCTCCCGAGCGGTAGGTGAAGGCGACCTTGTCGCCCGCCTCCGCGAAGGCGCGGGCGATGGCGAGGCCGATGCCCCGGTTTCCTCCGGTGACCAGAACCGAGCGGCTCAAAGGACCACCCTTCCTTCACGTGTAGCTGCCAGCTGGCTGCCTTTGGTCGTCTGTACCGTACGAAAACTATCGGGCCGAGGCCTCTGACGTGCAGCCCGCCCCTAACAGGAGCGCATGGCGGACCCTGTGGGGTCCCTACAGAAAGCGGGGCTGTGAGGCCCGTGCGGACCCGTGCGGGGGGCATTCCCCGATCCGCCCCTGAACTGGGCAAAAGCCCGGGACCATGGGTGGCGGGGCGTGATTCACTGCGTCCTCGGGAGACATCGCATGCCTAGGGGAGGCCATCCGTGCCACATGAAATCGACGAGTCGTTCCTCGCGCTGCCGCTGCGGCAACTCGCCGACGCGGCCCTCGCGCGCGCCCGCGCGCTGGGGGCCGACCATGCGGACTTCCGCCTGGAGCGGGTGCGCAGCGCCTCCTGGCGGCTGAGGGACGCCCGGCCGGCCGGCACCTCGGACACCACCGACCTGGGGTATGCGGTGCGGGTGGTGCACGGCGGGAGCTGGGGCTTCGCGGCGGGCGTCGAGCTCACGATGGACGCGGCGGCGCGGGTGGCCGGGCAGGCCGTGGCGATGGCGCGGCTGTCGGCGAAGGTGATCGCGGCGGCCGGCTCGGACGAGCGGGTGGAGCTGGCGGACGAGCCGGTGCACGCCGACCGGACCTGGGTGTCGTCCTACGAGATCAATCCCTTCGACGTGCCGGACGCGGAGAAGGGCGAACTGCTCGCGGACTGGAGCGCGCGGCTGCTGGCGGCGGACGGGGTGGCGCACGCGGACGCCTCGCTGCTGACCGTCCAGGAGAACAAGTTCTACGCCGACTCGGCGGGCACGACCACCACCCAGCAGCGCGTCCGGCTGCACCCGCAGCTGACGGCGGTCGCCGTCGACCCCGCCACCGGTGGCTTCGACGCGATGCGCACCATCGCGCCCCCGGCCGGCCGCGGCTGGGAGTACCTGACGGGCACCGGCTGGGACTGGGACGCCGAGCTGGCGGAGATCCCCGCGCTGCTGGCCGAGAAGATGAGCGCCCCGAGTGTCGAGGCCGGCTCGTACGACCTGGTGGTCGACCCGTCCAACCTGTGGCTGACGATCCACGAGTCGATCGGCCACGCCACCGAGCTGGACCGCGCGCTGGGCTACGAGGCCGCGTACGCGGGCACGTCCTTCGCGACGTTCGACCAGCTGGGCTCGCTGAAGTACGGCTCGGAGCTGATGAACGTCACCGGCGACCGGACCGCCGAGCACGGCCTCGCGACCACCGGCTACGACGACGAGGGCGTCGAGGCCCAGTCCTGGGACCTCGTCAAGGACGGCGTCCTGGTCGGCTACCAGCTGGACCGCCGCATCGCCAGGCTGACGGGCTTCGAGCGCTCCAACGGCTGCGCGTTCGCCGACTCCCCCTCCCACGTCCCGGTCCAGCGGATGGCCAACGTCTCCCTGCAGCCGGCGCCCGGCGGACCGTCGACCGAGGAGATGATCTCCGGCGTCGAGCGCGGGATCTATGTGGTCGGTGACCGCTCATGGTCGATCGATATGCAGCGGTACAACTTCCAATTCACCGGGCAGCGGTTCTACCGCATCGAGAACGGCCGCCTGGCGGGCCAGGTGCGGGACGTCGCCTACCAGGCCACGACCACGGACTTCTGGGGCTCGATGACGGCCGTCGGCGGGCCGCAGACGTACGTCCTGGGCGGCGCGTTCAACTGCGGGAAGGCCCAGCCCGGGCAGGTCGCGGCCGTCTCGCACGGCTGCCCCTCGGCCCTCTTCGAGAACGTCAACATCTTGAACACCACCGAGGAGGCGGGTCAGTGAGCCCTCGTCACCAGCCGCACGAGATCGTCGAGCGCGCCCTGGAGCTGTCCCGCGCCGACGGCTGCATGGTCATCGCCGGCGAGCGCTCCACCGCCAACCTCCGCTGGGCGCGCAACGCGCTCACCACCAACGGCGTCACCCGCGGCCGTACCGTCACCGTGATCGCCACGGTGGACGGCGCCGAGGGCACCGCCTCGGGTGTCGTCTCGCGGTCGGCCGTCACGGCCGCGGAGCTGGAGCCGCTGGTGCGGGCCGCCGAGGCCGCCGCGCGCGAGGCGGGGCCGGCGGAGGACGCCCAGCCTCTGGTGCCGGGCGTGCCGCACTCCCCCGACTTCACCGCCCCGCCCGCCGAGACCTCCTCCGCGGTCTTCGACGGCTTCGCGCCCGCGCTCGGCGAGTCCTTCGCCGGCGCCCGGGCGCAGGGCCGCGAGCTGTACGGCTTCGCGCTCCACGAGGTCTCCTCGTACTACCTCGGCACGTCCACCGGGCTGCGGCTGCGCCACGACCAGCCGACGGGGTCCCTGGAGCTCAACGCCAAGTCGCCGGACGGCACGCGTTCCGCGTGGGCGGGCCGGGCCACGCGCGACTTCACCGACGTCGACCCGCAGGCCCTGGACGCCGAGCTGGCGCGGCGCCTCGCATGGGCCGAGCGGAAGATCGACCTGCCGGCCGGACGGTACGAGACGCTGCTGCCGCCGAGCGCCGTCGCCGACCTGCTCGTCTACCAGATGTGGTCGGCGGCCGCCCGTGACGCCGCCGAGGGCCGGACGGTCTTCTCCAAGGCCGGCGGCGGCACCCGGGTCGGCGAGAAGCTGTCCCCGCTGCCGCTGACGCTGCGCAGCGACCCGCGCGCCGCGGGCCTGGAGTGCGCGCCCTTCGTCCTGACGACCGCCTCGGGGGACGACGCGTCGGTCTTCGACAACGGCCTGCCGCTCGGTCCGACGGACTGGATCCGCGACGGCGTGCTGGAGCACCTGGTCACCACGCGGCACAGCGCCGGGCTCACGGACCTGCCGGTCACCCCGCTCGTGGACAACCTCGTCCTGGATGCCGGGGGCACCGCCACGCTCGACGAGATGGTCGCGGCCACCGAGCGCGGCCTGCTGCTGACCTGCCTGTGGTACATCCGCGAGGTGGACCCTGCGTCGCTGCTGCTGACGGGGCTGACCCGGGACGGCGTCTATCTCGTGGAGAACGGCGAGGTCGTCGGCGAGGTCAACAACTTCCGCTTCAACGAGTCCCCGGTGTCGGTGCTCTCGCGCGCCACCGAGGCGGGCCGCACCGAGCCGACGCTGCCGCGCGAGTGGGGCGACTACTTCACCCGGGCCGCGATGCCCGCCCTGCGCGTGCCGGACTTCAACATGAGCTCCGTCAGCCGGGGCGTGTGACAGCAGGCATGTGACAGCAGGGGGTGTGACAGCCGGGACGCGGCACCGGGCCGAATAGACTGGTCCGCGTCCACCTGTCCCCCGCTCGCCTACGTCTTCCGTATGCGTCCCTTTTCTTCTCCGCTTTCTTCTCCGTCCGTTTCTCATCCGTCCCACCGATCCCCAGGAATGTCATGACACGCCTCGGCGAATCCGTCGCCCGCGCCGGTGAGCTCCTCGCGCAGGACCTCTCCTCCGACCAGACCGTCCAGCGGCTGCTCCAGGAGACGGGCTCGCGGCGCTATCTCGATCTGACGGATCTGTCGGCGAAGGAGCAGGCCGAGCTGATCGCCGCCCGCACCGTCGAGGTGCTGCCGGGCGTGGACAAGCTGGCCGAGCGCATCGAGGAGCGGCGCGCGGCGGGCAAGGGCCTGCAGCTCAAGCTGGGCATCGACCCGACGGCGGCCGACGTCCACCTGGGCCACGCCGTGCCGATGATCATCCTCAGCCGCTTCCAGCGCATGGGCCACGACGTCACCCTCCTCATCGGTGACTTCACGGCCAAGATCGGCGACCCGACGGGCCGCACGGCCGAGCGCCCGCCCCTGACCGACGAGGACATCGCGAAGAACCTCGCGGGCTACCGCGAGCAGGTCCGCCCGTTCTTCGACTTCGAGAAGGTCACGTTCGTCCAGAACAGCACCTGGCTGGCCCCGTACACCTTCCCGGAGCTGCTCGGTCTGCTCTCGCAGGTGCCGGTCTCGCAGCTGCTGCAGCGCGAGGACTTCCGCAACCGGCTGGCGGCCGGCTCGGGGCTGACGATGTCGGAGCTGCTGTACCCGATCGCCCAGGGCCTGGACTCGGTCGCACTGGACTGCGACGTCGAGCTGGGCGGCGCCGACCAGCTGCTGAACCTGCAGATGGGCCGCAAGCTCATGGAGCTGAAGGGCCAGAAGCCGCAGCTCGTCGTCACCATGCCGCTGATCGAGGGCACGGACGGCACGGGCGCGAAGATGTCCAAGTCCAAGGGCAACTACGTGGGCCTGTCGGCCACGGCCGACGACGTCTTCGGCAAGATCATGTCGGTTCCGGACCGGCTGATGGAGCCGTACCTGAAGGCCTGGACCGAGTGGACGGACGAGGAGATCGCCCTCGCGCTGTCCCGGGTCGAGGAGCGCTCGCTGCACCCGATGGACCTCAAGAAGATCCTCGCGGGCGAGGTCGTGGCCGCGCTGTACGGGATCGAGGCGGCGATGGCGGCCCGGGCCGGGTTCGTCGCGCAGTTCTCGAAGAAGAGCTTCTCCGACGTGGAGACGCCCGTGGTGGAGCTCTCGGAGCACGGCGACTCGCCGGCGACGGCCGTGCTCAGCCAGGTCCTGGGCTTCCAGCCGTCCGCCTCGGCGGCCCGCCGGGTCGCCAAGCAGAACGGCCTGCGCCTGGTGGTCGAGACGGACGGCGGCCAGGAGGCCGTCGTGCTGGCCGAGGCCGATGCGATCCGCCCGCTGGGCGAGGTCGTGACGGAGACGGTGGCCAAGGTCGCCGGGGCCGGGCGGGTCTACCTCAAGGCCGGCCGGAAGATCGCCGAGCTGCGGTAGGGCGGTAGGGCTCACCGCCCGAAGCCGAAGGCTGCCGAAGGCCCGGGGCGGTCCGTGCGCGCAATGCGCGCGGGCCGCCCCGAGGCGTTGTCGCGCCCGTTACGCCGCGTGTCTCCCGCCGCTCTTGTTGCCGCGTACTGCGACCCACAGCCGGTCGCCGATGCCGACCACGAGGACCGCGCCCGCCAGCTGCAGCAGGTGCCGGCCCCAGTCGACGCCCTTGGTCTCGTTGATGCCGAGCCCGGTGGCGGCCCAGTTGCCGAGCAGGCTGCCGATCATGCCCAGGACGATCGTCAACCAGAGGGGGATCTGCTGTTTGCCCGGCAGGATCGCCTTGGCGATCAGGCCCAGGACAAGTCCGACGATGATGGCCCACAACCAGCTCATGTCGCCTCCTCAGCGGCGCGATGTGCCGTGCCCCGCCATTCTGGGGCCACTCTCCGTACGGCGCACGCCGGAGCCGTCCCTCCGCCGCGCTGCGGCCGCGGAGTACGCAGCCGCAGGTCGGAGCGGGGACGACGGGGGACCCGCTCTCGTACCCGGCGGCCACGCGGCGTAACGTGGAGGGTGTCCCGCCTCAGGGCGTGCGGGCACGGCGGATCAGGTGGTGGAACGTGATGCGGAAGCAGGGCGGTACGGCGGTCTTCAGGATCACCGGCGCCCGTCAGGGGCTGGCCGAGGACGTGCGCGGCCGCCAGCGCCGCTACGTCATCTCGATGCTGATCCGCACCCTGTCGGTGGTGCTCACCGTGGTGCTGTGGAACGTCGAGCGCTATGTGGCAGTGGGCACGCTGATCCTGGGTGCCCTGCTGCCCTACGTGGCGGTGGTGATCGCCAACGCGGGCCGGGAGAACGCCCCTTCACTCCCCGGTACGTTCATACCGGCACCGACGCGGCCGGTGCTGATGCCCGCTCCGGGCGAGCAGAGGGCGGAATCCGACCCGGAAGCCGCCCGTGGCCCCGAGGGCGATCAAGGGCGTGACCACGGCTGATGCCCCGCGGGGGCACGGCGGCCGTGGCGCGCTCGGCAAAGCTCAAGAAAACCTCAGATCAATCATGTGGTTTCAGTGCCGCGCGCCGGGCACCCCGTGACATACTTCCTAAGCGCTCCGCATCCCCCGTCGGAGCGACAGACCGACGCCGGGCGGCTCCCCCCGTGGCTGCCCGGCGTCGCCGTGTCTGCACGCGGTTCGTAGAGTCAGGGGTGTGAATTCCCCCGATGACGCCGTGATCTGTTCCGCCAAGGGCTGCCGCGCCCCCGCCGTGTGGGTGCTGGCGTGGAACAACCCCAAGCTGCACACGCCCGACCGCCGCAAGACGTGGCTCGCGTGCGACGAGCACCGCGAGCACCTGTCCAACTTCCTCGGCCTGCGGGGCTTCCTCAAGGACGTGGTGACGCTGGCGGAGTGGGAGGCCTCTCCGCACGCGTAGCACGCGGTGCCGGGCCCCCGCGGGATCCCGCGGGAGCCGGCAGGCTCCGGCGGGGCTCAGCCGCCGATCGCCGACATGGGCCGCTGCGGCTGCAGGAAGGACGGGTCGTCCAGGCCCGACCCCGCCTTCTTCCCGTGCATCGCCCGCTTCCACCGCCCGGCTATCTCCTCGTCCGTGGCCCCGGAGCGCAGCGCCGCGCGCAGGTCGGACTCCTCTCGCGCGAACAGGCAGTTGCGGATCTGCCCGTCGGCGGTGAGGCGGGTGCGGTCGCAGGCGCCGCAGAAGGGCCGGGTGACGGAGGCGATGACGCCGACGCGGCCGGGCCCGCCGTCGACGAGCCAGCGTTCGGCCGGGGCGGCGCCGCGCTCGCCTGCGCCTTCGGGGGTGAGGTCGAAGCGGGTGGCCAGGCGCGCCAGGATGTCCGCCGCGGTGATCATGCCGTCGCGGCGCCAGCCGTGCTGGGCGTCGAGCGGCATCTGCTCGATGAAGCGCAGTTCGTAGCCATGGCCGAGGGCCCAGGCCAGCAGGTCGGGGGCCTCGTCGTCGTTGAGGCCGGGCATCAGCACGGCGTTGATCTTGACGGGGGCGAGCCCGGCGGCGCGGGCGGCGGCGAGGCCGTCGAGGACGTCCTGGTGGCGCTTGCGGCGGGTCAGCTTCTGGAAGACGTCGGGGCGCAGGGTGTCGAGGGAGACGTTGACCCTGTCGAGGCCGGCGTCGGCCAGGGCCGTCGCGGTGCGCGCGAGGCCGATGCCGTTGGTGGTGAGGGAGATCCGCGGGCGCGGCCGCAGGGCGGCGCAGCGCTCGACCAGGGAGACGAGGCCGGGGCGCAGCAGGGGCTCACCGCCGGTGAAGCGGACCTCGGTGATGCCGAGGGAGGTCACGGCGATGCGGATCAGGCGGACGATCTCGTCGTCGGTGAGCAGGTCCGGCTTGGCGAGCCACTGGAGGCCCTCTTCGGGCATGCAGTAGGTGCAGCGCAGGTTGCAGCGGTCGGTCAGGGAGACACGGAGGTCGGTGGCGACGCGACCGTAGGTGTCGATGAGCACGCTGCGCCTCCTGCGGACTGGGCTTGAACGTTCGTTCGCTGTCCGCAGCGTACGTGATGGGCGGTGACGGCGGGGCTTCCCGGACCGGGCCGGCCGGGCGCCGAGCGGGCTCACCGGCCCGTCCGGCGCCGCGGCGGGGCGGCGTCAGTGCGCGCCGTGGCCCGTGAGGGAGCGGACCTCGAGCTCGGCGTACTTCGCGTCCGCGTCCGGCTGCGGCTTGGACAGCAGCGAGCCGAGCCAGCCCAGCAGGAAGCCGAGCGGGATGGAGACCAGGCCGGGGTTGCCGAGGGGGAAGAAGTCGAAGCTCATCCCGGGGAAGAGCGCCTTCTCGTTGCCGGAGACGACCGGGGAGAAGATCACCAGGCCGACGGAGGAGATCAGCCCTCCGTAGATCGACCACAGGGCCCCTTGGGTGGTGAAGCGCTTCCAGAAGAGGCTGTAGAGGATCGTGGGGAGGTTGGCGGAGGCCGCGACGGCGAAGGCGAGGGCCACCACGGCGGCGGCGTTCAGCCGGTGGGCGAAGATGCTCAGCAGGATGGCGACCGCGCCGATGACGACGGCGGCGCACTTGGCGGTGAGGAGTTCCTCCTTCTCGCTGGTCCTGCCCTTACGGATGACGTTGGCCCACAGGTCGTGCGCGAAGGAGGCCGAGGAGGCGAGCGTGAGGCCCGCGACCACCGCGAGGATCGTCGCGAAGGCGACGGCGGAGATCACGGCGAGGAGGATCGCGCCGCCGGTGGATCCGGCGCCGCCGCCGACCTCCCGGGCGAGCAGCGGGGCCGCGGTGTTCCCCGAGGGGTCCGAGGCGGTGATGGACTTCGAGCCGACGAGGGCGGCGGCGCCGAAGCCCAGGGCGATGGTCATCAGGTAGAAGGCGCCGATGATGCCGATGGCCCAGTTCACGGACTTGCGGGCGGCCTTGGCGGTGGGCACGGTGTAGAAGCGGATGAGGATGTGCGGCAGGCCGGCGGTGCCCAGGACGAGGGCGAGGCCGAGCGAGATGAAGTTCAGCTTGGTGGTGCCGTCCTTGCCGTACTGCAGGCCCGGTTCGAGGAAGGCCTTGCCCTTGCCGCTCTCCTCGGCGGCGCGCCCGAGGAGGGTGGAGACGTTCCAGCCGACCTTGTTGAGCACGAGGACGGTGATGAGCAGGGTGCCCAGGATGAGCAGGACCGCCTTGACGATCTGCACCCACGTGGTGCCCTTCATCCCGCCGATGGTCACGTAGAGGACCATCACCAGGCCGACCAGGGCGATGATCCAGCGCCGCGAGCTCTCGCCCGAGGCCCCGAGCAGGAGCGCCACGAGGGCGCCCGCGCCGATCATCTGCGCGAGCAGGTAGAAGATCGAGACGACGATGGTGGAGGTGCCGGCGGCGGTGCGCACGGGGCGCTGCTTGAGCCGGTAGGCGAGCGCGTCGGCCATGGTGAAGCGGCCGGAGTTGCGCAGCGGTTCGGCGACGAGCAGCAGGGCGACCAGCCAGGCGACGAGGAAGCCGATGGAGTAGAGGAATCCGTCGTAGCCGAAGAGGGCGATGGCGCCGGCGATGCCGAGGAAGGACGCGGCGGACATGTAGTCGCCGGAGATGGCGAGGCCGTTCTGGAAGCCGGTGAAGGAGCGGCCGCCGGCGTAGAAGTCGGTGGCGTCCTTGGTCTGCCGCCCGGCCCAGACGGTGATGGCGAGGGTGGCGGCGACGAAGACGGAGAACAGCGTGATGATCAGGGTGCGGTGCTCGCTCGCGGCGGCGGCCGCGAGGGGGAGGCCCGACTGCAGGGCGCTGGTCATGACGGTCATTCCCCCGCTTCCAGACGGGCCCGCAGGGCCTCGGCCTTGGGATCGAGCTTCGCGGCCGCGTGCCGCGAGTACCACCAGGCGATCAGGAAGGTGGTGAGGAACTGGGCCAGCCCCAGGACGAACGCCACGTTGATGTTGCCCGCGACCGCGGTGCCCATGAAATCGCCCGCGTAGTTCGAGAGCAGGACGTACAGCAGATACCAGGAAACAAAGGCGATGGTGAGCGGAAAGGCGAACGAACGCTGTGTGCGGCGCAGTTCGCCGAATTCCGCGCTCGACTGCAGTGTGCTGAAACGATCGTTCCCGGCCGCGGGCGGGGCGGCCTCGGTGGTCGACGGGCCGTCGGGCTCGTCCGGCCCCTGTGTGGTGGTTGGTGCGGTGTCCACGGTCTCTCCTGACAAGGGGGGTGTGAGGCGCGAGCCGATGGCTTGTGATCCGGATCACGCATCGTAGAGGCAGGTCGCAGTATGGCGACAGGGGGGAGGTGCGGAATTCGGCGGCAGCTGCAGGCGGGGGCGACACCGCCCGCCCGCGGTGTCGTTGACCCTGGTGTGAGCGATGCGCCTCCTCCCACCCCGCCGTCCCCCGGTCGACGACCGTTCGGGATCGTCAGGTTGACGGCGCCCATAGCGGCGGTGACGACCGGCCGGTCCGTCCCCCTCCCGAGAGCGGGGCGGTGGTACGGGCCCCGGGTGCCCCTTCCGCCGCTGAGCATCGACGGGCTGCGCGACGGCGATCTCACGCCCTGACGCAGGCCCCCTTCCGGGGTTTTCCCGGCGGGTTTCCGGGAGGCTTTCCGCAAGGGTTTTTCCGGAGGGAGAGGTTCCGAACTACCCCCGCATCTGCGCCATTTGTTGCCGGGTCATGGCCGCTCAGGGCGTTTGTTCCGGAATGCATTGCCCGGTGCCATGATCGGCGCTAGCTTCACTCGTCATGTACCCGCCCGCGCGCGACCTGTGCTCCGGCGGTTTTCGGATGATGTGGAGAACCCATGGCTCCTCTGCGTTCAAGACGGCACGCCCTGCTGGCCGTTCCCGTCGGTCTCGCCCTCACCGCCTCGCTCGGCCTCCTGCCCGGCGTGGCCGCCGCCGCCCCGCAGCCCGAGCCCCGGGCGAAGACGGCCGCCACGGACGGCCCCCTCCTGTCGTACGTGGTGAACACCGCCACCGACCGGGCCACCCTCGCCAAGGTGAAGAAGGCCGTCGCCCAAGCCGACGGCAGCATCGTGGAGACCTACGGGCGGATAGGCGTGATCGTCGCCCACTCCAAGAACCCCGGCTTCGCCGCCGCGTTGCGCGCGGTCCCCGGCGTGCAGTCGGCGGGCGCCACCCGCACCGCGCCGATCGCCCCGGCCGGCACCACCGACGTCGGCAAGCCCGAGAAGGTGAAGCTGCCCAAGGGCAGCGCGGCGGCGGCCGCCCGTCAGCAGGCCGGCGGCGCCGAGCCGCTGGAGGACCTGCAGTGGGACCTCCCCGCCATCAAGGCCGACCAGGCCGCGAAGATCAACCCGGGCAGCCGCAAGGTCACCGTCGGCGTCATCGACACCGGCGTGGACGACACCCACCCGGACCTCGCCCCCAACTTCTCCCGGAGCCAGTCGGCGAGCTGCGTCACCGGCAAGGCCGACACCAGCCCCGGCGCGTGGCGGCCGTACGACCCGGCGGAGGACTACCACGGCACGCACGTCGCCGGGACGATAGCCGCGGCCCGCAACGGCGTCGGTGTCGCGGGCGTCGCCCCGAACGTCAAGGTCTCGGGCATCAAGGTGTCGAACAGGAGCAGCTTCTTCTACGCGGAGAGCGTGGTCTGCGCGTTCGTCTTCGCCGCCGAGCACGACATAGCGGTGACGAACAACAGCTACTACGTCGACCCGTGGATGTTCAACTGCGCCGACGACCCGGACCAGAAGGCCATATCCGAGTCGGTCGCCCGCGCCACGAAGTACGCCCAGGACAAGGGCACCGTCAACGTCGCCTCGGCCGGCAACTCCAACTTCGACCTGGCGGCCAAGGAGATCACCGACGCCTCCAGCCCCAACGACCACGGCAGGCCGGCCGAGAAGCGCAAGATCGACCCCTCGGTCTGCCTCGACGTCCCCGCCCAGCTGCCCGGCGTGGTCACCGTCTCGTCGACCGGCGTGAAGTCGGCGAAGGCCTACTACTCCAACTACGGCCTGAACCAGGTCGACGTGGCGGCCCCCGGCGGCGACAAGTACCAGGTCCCGGACCTGCCCGCCAAGGACGGCCGCATCCTCTCCACGCTGCCCGGCGGCGACTGGGGCTACCTCCAGGGGACCTCGATGGCCGGCCCGCACGTGGCCGGCGTGGCGGCGCTGCTGAAGAGCGCGCACCCCAAGTCGTCCCCGCAGGAGATCCAGTGGCTCCTCAAGGCGCAGGCCGACAACCCCGGCTGCCCCACCGGCCCCTACGACGGTGACGGCGACGGCAAGGCCGACGCCGTCTGCACCGGCAACAAGAACGTCAACGGCTTCTACGGCTTCGGCATCGTCGACGCCCTGGACGCGGTGCGCTGACGCTCGCGTTCGCCGGAGGAGGGGCCGGGCGGGCGCCCGGCCCCTTCCGCGCTGCGGAGGAGCCCCTCGGCGAGCAGGACCTGCGCGCCGAGATAGGTGAGCATGATCCAGAACTGGGCGGCGGGCGGCTGGGGCCAGTCGGCGACGCCGGTGGCGATCAGGGTGTCCGACACGACGAACAGCGCGCCGCCCGCCGCGGCGAGCGGCAGGGTGCGGGTCGCGTACAGCGCCATCGTGACGAGCAGCAGGCTGTAGAGCGCGACGGGCACCCGCAGCCCGGCCTCCAGGTCGGGCCAGAGCAGCACGACGGTGGCGAGCCAGGCCGCCCCGTAGCCGGCGGCCAGGCCGCGGGTGCGGGCGCCGCCGGGAGTGCCGTGCCGCGAGCACAGCACGAGGTAGCAGGCGTGCCCGGCGGCGAAGGACGCCATGCCGAGCAGGAACGGCACGTCGCCGCCGATCTGCAGGAGCGTGTCGCCCCCGCATCCGCACAGCAGCGCCACGACGAGCAGCCGGGGCCCGCCGCGCGCGATGACGCACGCCGCGAGCAGGGGCATCAGGGCGGGCTTGGTGACGAGCGCGACCGCGGACCCGGCCGGCAGGGCCCCGAGGTGCGCGAGGGCGACGGCGACGAAGAGGGCGGGCAGGGCGCGAGTGGCCCTCACGCGGCCTGCTCGTGGGCGGGTGCAGTTCCGGCGGCCGGGGTCCCGGCAGCCGTCGTCTCCTGCCCGGCGTTCGCCGTATCCCGTCCGGCAGCCGTCGCCTCCTGCCCTGCCTCTGCCGTGTCCCGCCCGGCAGCCGTCGCCTCCCGCCGCGCCGCCGGCTGCCAGCCGGGGCCCCGGAACACCCGTCCCAGCCGTTCCCGCCAGTCCCTCGCCGCGCGCAGGTCGCGGGCGATGGCGGCGTACTCGTGGGTGGCGACGCGCAGCGGGTTGTAGGTGCCGATGTTCTTGGTCAGCCCGTAGACGGGCCGCTCGCCCTCGGGGACGAAGGAGCCGAAGAGCCGGTCCCAGACGATGAGGATGCCGCCGAAGTTGCGGTCCAGGTAGCCGCCCTGCGAGGCGTGGTGGACCCGGTGGTGGGAGGCCGTGTTCAGGACGTACTCGAAGGGCCGGGGCAGCTTGCGCACCCGCTCGGTGTGCACCCAGAACTGGTAGACGAGGTTGGCGGACGAGCAGAAGGCCAGCGCGGCCGGGTGCACGCCCACGGCGATCATCGGCAGGTAGAAGGGCCACACGGTCAGCGTGGTCCAGGGCTGGCGCAGCGCGGTGGTGAGGTTGAACTTCCGGCTGGAGTGGTGCACCACGTGGCAGGCCCACAGGATCCTGATGACGTGGTGGCCGCGGTGCGACCAGTAGTAGAAGAAGTCCTGCGCCAGGAGCATCAGCGGGAGGGTCCACCACAGCACGGGGATGCGCAGCGGCGTGAGCTCGTAGAGCGCGGTGTAGACGGCGACGATCGGAATCTTCCACAGCGCGTCGAAGACGAGACTGCCGGCGCCCATTCCGATGCTGGTCGCCGCGTCCTTGACCTCGTAGCCCGCGTCGCCCGTCTCCTCGGCGGGATGCAGCCGGTAGCTCACCAGCTCCAGCACGGTGAGCAGGAGGAAGGCGGGTATGGACCACAGCACGACATCGGGAAGGTGCGGCATGGGCGCACGATAGGCACGTCATCAGCCGTGCCGCTAGGGGTAGTTACCCTTCGGTATCGAATTGTGTTACCCGGGGTTCGGCGTACGGGGGGAGGGCCCGTCAATGGCGTGGGGGTCTTCTCACCCGGGCATCTCGCGGTGCGGCCGGGGCGGGCGCGGGACCCGCCCCGGCCGTCGCCACCGCACCGCCCGCTCGCCTCACTGTCAGTACGCCCCCGTATTCTCTGTGACCATGCTCGAAGACCAGACCACCGCCGACACTCCCACTCCGTGGCCGTCCGCGTACCCCGAGGGGTACGCGGTCGTCGACGTGGAGACCACCGGGCTCGCGCGGGACGACCGGATAGTGTCGGCGGCGGTCTACCAGCTGGACGCCCGCGGGCAGGTCGAGGACCACTGGTACACGCTGGTCAACCCCGAGCGTGACCCCGGGCCCGTGTGGATCCACGGCCTGACGACCGCCGTCCTGTCCGGCGCACCGCTGTTCGCCGAGATCGCGGACGAGTTCGCGAAGCGGCTGGAGGGCCGGGTCCTGGTGGCGCACAACGCCGCCTTCGACTGGTCGATGATCGCCCGGGAGTACGCCCGCGCGCAGGCGACCGCGCCGGTGCGGCAGCGGCTGTGCACGATCGCGCTCTCCAAGGAGCTGCAGCTACCGCTGCCCAACCACAAGCTGGAGTCGCTCGCGGCGCACTACGGCGTCATGCAGCAGCGCGCCCACCACGCGCTCGACGACGCCCGCGTGCTGGCCGAGGCGTTCCGGCCGAGCCTGCACCTGGCAGCCAGGGCCGATCTGCGGCTTCCGCTGCTCGCCTGCCAGCCCCTGACCGAGTGGTCCGACGGCCCGGCAACTCCCCGCACTTCCGGACATATCGGGCATCAGCGCTCCTACGGCTCGTCCAACAGCTGGCGGCCCAGCCGTAAGCGGCCCGCCTGCCCGTACCCCAACCCCGGTCGGTACAAAGAGGGCGAACAGCTCATTCAGGGCATGCGGGTGGCCTTCTCGGGCGACACCTCCATCGACCGCGAGCTGCTGGAGGACCGCGCCATCGAGGCGGGGCTGCACATCGCCACCAGCGTCTCCCGGCTCACCAGCGTGCTGGTCACCAACGACCCGGACTCCCCCACGACCAAGACCACCAAGGCGCGCTCCTTCGGCACCCCGGTGATCGACGAGGCGGTCTTCGTCCAGCTGCTCTCGCACGTGATCCCGGCGCCCGGCGGGCAGCAGGGCTGACGGGGAGCGCCGGGCGGGGCACCCGATGGCTCCGGGGTAAACCGGGCCAGGTACCGTCAAATGCGTGTACCGCTTCCTGTTGTCCCGGCAGTGGGTGATCCTCACCCTCGTGGGGCTCGTACTCATCCCCGTGATGATCAAACTGGGCTTCTGGCAGTTCCACCGCCACGAGCACCGGGTCGCGCGCAACGACTTCGTCGCCCGCAGTCTCGCCGCCGACCCCGTGCCGGTCACCGAGCTGTCCGGGCCCGGCAAGGACGTCTCCGACGACGTCTGGCGCCAGGTCACCGCGAGCGGCACCTTCGACACCAAGGACGAGGTCGTCGTCCGGATGCGGACCAGCGCCGACGGCAAGTCCGGCTACATGGTCCTCACCCCCCTCCTGCTGGCGGACGGGCGGGCCGTGCTCGTCAACCGCGGCTGGATCCCCTCCACCGGCGACCTGACGAAGTTCCCCGAGGTCCCCGCCCCGCCCTCCGGCAAGGTCACCGTCACCGGCCGGCTGCGCGCCGACGAGACCGGCTCCAGCGGCATCAAGGACACCCGCGGCCTGCCACCCCGTCAGGTGATGCGCATCAACAGCGAGCGCCAGGCCGCCACGCTGCACCGCCCCGTCCTCGGCGGCTACCTCGAACTCACCGACCCCGACCCCGGCGACAAGGGCCCCGAGCCCGTGGCCGCCCCCGACCACGACAGCATCGGCCCGCACATGGCGTACGCCGTCCAGTGGTGGCTGTTCGCCGCCTTCGTGCCGGTCGGCTGGGTCGTCCTCGTCCGCCGCGAGCGCCGCGACCGCGCCGCCGAGGCCGCCGCCGGGACCGCGGACGCCACCGGCGCACAGCCCGCGGTCGCCCGTACAGCCGCCGCCCCGGAGTAGCCGCCCCGCACCGGGGGAAGACGCAGTCCGTGGCAGCACGCATCGAGGACTACGCGCTCATCGGCGACCTGCAGACCGCCGCCCTGGTCGGCCG
The DNA here is from genome assembly GCF_036961605.1 of Streptomyces sp. KLMMK. Classification (NCBI taxonomy): domain Bacteria; kingdom Bacillati; phylum Actinomycetota; class Actinomycetes; order Kitasatosporales; family Streptomycetaceae; genus Streptomyces; species Streptomyces sp. KLMMK. Next base: position 10,218 of record NZ_JBAMDC010000050.1, on the reverse strand, counting down.
CGACGGCTCGATCGACTGGCTCTGCCTGCCCCGCTTCGACTCGGCCGCCTGCTTCGCCGCCCTCCTGGGCGACGAGGACAACGGCCACTGGAGGCTGGCCCCCGCCGGCACCGGCCCCGGCACCCCCTGCACCCGCCGCGCCTACCTCGAGGACTCCCTCGTCCTCGAAACCCTCTGGGAAACGCCGTCCGGCACCGCCAAGGTCACCGACTTCATGCCCCAGCGCGACCGCGCCCCCGACGTCGTCCGCATCGTCGAGGGCGTCTCCGGCAGCGTCGAGATGCTCGGCGTCCTGCGCCTGCGCTTCGACTACGGCAGCGTCGTGCCGTGGATACGGCGCACCGACGGCCACCGCGTCGCCGTCGCCGGGCCCGACTCCACCTGGCTGCGCAGCGAGCCCCCCGTCAAGACCTACGGCCGCGACTTCAGCACCCGCTCCGAGTTCACCGTCTCCGCCGGCGACTCGGTCGCCTTCGTCCTCACCTGGCACCCCTCCCACCAGCCGCGCCCCGCCCTCGTCGACCCGCACGAGTCCCTGCGCCACAGCCTGGAGGACTGGCGCGAGTGGGCGGGCCGCTGCTCCTACCGCGGACCCCACCGGGAAGCCGTCGTCCGCTCCCTGATCACCCTCAAGGCGCTCACCTACGCCCCCACCGGTGGCATCGCCGCCGCCGCGACCACCTCCCTGCCCGAGGAGATCGGCGGCGTCCGCAACTGGGACTACCGCTACTGCTGGCTGCGCGACTCCACCCTCACCCTGGGCGCCCTGCTCTCCGCCGGCTACGCCGACGAGGCCGCCGCCTGGCGCTCCTGGCTCCTGCGCGCCGCCGCCGGCGACCCCGCCGACCTTCAGGTGATGTACGGCCTCGCCGGCGAGCGCCGGCTCCCCGAGACCGAACTCCCCTGGCTCCCCGGCTACGAGGGCTCCGCGCCCGTCCGCCTCGGCAACAGCGCCGTCAAACAGCTCCAGCTCGACGTCTACGGCGAGGTCATGGACTCCCTCCATGTCGCCCGCCGCTGGGACCTGCCGGCCAAGCCCCACGAGTGGAAGCTCCAGCGCTCCCTGATGGCGTACATCGAGGAGCACTGGCGCGAGCCCGACGAGGGCATCTGGGAGATCCGCAGCCCCCGCCGTCACTTCGTCCACTCCAAGGTCATGGCCTGGGTGGCCGCCGACCGCGCCGTCCGCGCCCTCGAAGCCGACCCCGAGCTGTCCGGCGACGCGGAGGGCTGGCGCGCCATGCGCGACAAGGTCCACCACGAGGTCTGCGAGCGGGGCTTCGACACCGAGCGCGGCACCTTCACCCAGTCCTACGGCTCCCGTGAGCTCGACGCCGCCGCGCTCCTCATCCCCCGCGTCGGGTTCCTCCCGCCCGACGACCCCCGTGTGACCGGCACGGTCGACGCGATCCGCCGCGAGCTGGACCACGGCGGCCTCGTCCGCCGCTACAGCTCCGACGGAAAGCCCATGGACGGCGTGCCCGGCAACGAGGGCGCGTTCCTGGCCTGTTCCTTCTGGCTGGCCGAGGCCCTGCACATGACCGGCCGCACCAAGGAGGCCCACGAGCTCTTCGAGCGCCTCCTCTCCCTGCGCAACGACGTCGGCCTCCTGGCCGAGGAGTACGACCCCGGCGCCGGGCGGCACCTCGGCAACTTCCCCCAGGCGTTCAGTCACATCGGCCTGGTCAACACCGCCCTGGCGCTCTTCCCTCCGCAAGACTGACCCCATGGATCTGGGACTGAAGGACCGCACGTACGTCCTCACCGGCGCGACCAGAGGCCTGGGCAACGCCACGGCCGGGGAACTCGTCGCCGACGGCGCGAAGGCCGTCATCACCGGCCGCACGGAGGAATCCGTACGCAAGGCCGCCGCAGCCCTGGGCCCCGACGCCCTCGGCGTGGCGGCCGACAACGCCGACCCCGCCACCCCGGACCGCGTGATCGCCGCGGCCCGCGACCACTTCGGCCGCTTCGACGGCATCCTCATCAGCGTGGGCGGCCCGCCGGCGGGAACCACGGCGGACGTCACCGACGACCAGTGGCGCAGAGCGGTCGACACGATCTTCCTGGGGGCGATCCACCTGGCCCGCACGGCGGCGGCCGCCCTCACGGAAGGAGGGGTGATCGCCTTCGTCCTCTCGGCATCGGTCCACGAACCGATCCCGGGCCTGACGGTCTCCAACGCCCTGCGCCCGGGCCTGGCGGGCTTCGCGAAATCCCTCTCGGCCGAACTGGGCCCGCGGGGCATCCGCGTGGTGGGCCTCCTCCCCCACCGCATCGACACCGACAGGGTCAGAGAGCTGGACGCCCTCTCGGACGACCCGCAGAGAACACGGCGGCACCACACGGCACAGATCCCCCTGGGCCGCTACGGCACCCCCGCCGAATTCGGCAAGGCGGCAGCCTTCCTGCTCTCCCCCGCGGCGTCCTACCTCACCGGCATCATGCTCCCGGTGGACGGCGGTGCGCACCACGGCTTCTGACCCCGCGGTCACCCCACCCGTTCGGCCCGGTGCCGGACGGCCCTCAACCGCACCTCCACCGGCAACCGCCCCACCCCCGCCGACACCCGCGCATGCTCCAGCGCCTCCCCGTCCAGCCGCGCCAGCGCCACCACCGGCGACGCGTGCGGCGCCAGCGTCAGCCCCACCCGCGCCTCCGGCGCCGTCCGCCGCCCGAGCAGCGCGACGAGCGCCCGCTCCACCCCCTCCAGCGCCTCGGCCTCCGCGCAGACCGCCTCCTCCAGCGCCCGCCCCCGCAGAACCGCCTCTTCGCCGTCCCCGCTGTCCACGACCAGCTCCCTCAGGCGCCGCCGCCTCACCTGCGCCAGCAACCACCACGCCGCCAGCAGGACCACCACGGCGAGCGCGGCGATGACCGCCGGCCACCACCACCCCTCGCCGCGCCACTTCACCTGCGCGGCCCGGCTCAGCAGCACGTCCCGCGGCCCGTCGAAAGGCCAGGCCGACGGCAGGGACAGCCCCCACCGCCGCCGCAGGTCGAGCGACCCGGCGAGGACCGCCGCGCCGCCCCCGGCCAGGACCAGCCCGGCGACTCCCACCAGCACCCGGTTGACGGCCTTCAGCACGGCCCCCACATCCTCACCGCTTCACCGGCCGGTTCACCCGCACCGAAACCCCGGGCTCATGCGCAAGCCCCAACTTCCGCACCCCCTCGGCGATCACCGCGTCCACATCCGCCCGTACGTCGTCCAGGTCCCGGAAGTGGGACTGTGCCCGCACCCGCACCCGGCGCCTGCCCACGCCGACCCGTACCGACTGCACACCCGCCACCTCCATGGCCCGGTCCCGCAGCACCAGCGCCGCGGCCCGCCGGTCGATGCCGGCCCTGAGGTCCGCGCGGTCGCGCCGCATCGGCAGGACGGACCGCAGCCCGGGCGTGACGGCCAGCACGACCAGCCACACGCCCACCACCACGGCCACACCGGCACAGGCGACGATCCACGCGTCCTCCAAAGGACGGGTGGCCAGCTCGCGCGCCAGCCTGCGCCGCCACCCCATGGCGGGCCGGTGCGCGCGGACGGCCGCCACGTCGTACAGGAGGACACCGGCCGCCCCCAGCACCACCGCGGCCACCAGAAACGCAGGCACGCGCCGCACCGACCAGAACCGCCGCGCAGGCGCCCGGACCGCGCCCGCGCCCCCGCCCGCACCCTCGTCCCCACGCGCCGCTTCCTCGCCCGCGCTCACCGCACCCGCTCCCGCCCCGCCGACACCGTGTGCACGGAGTGCAGCCGCTCCACACTGACCGCGACCTCCGGCACCTCCATCCCCGCGAGAGCCCGCACCCGCTCGGCGATCCGCCGCCGCACGGCACCGCACTGTGCCCCGATGTCCGAGGGATAGGCCAGCTCGACGGCGACCCGGACCCGCGCGACGTCGTCGTGCACGGTGACCGTGGCATGCGGCGGGGAGACCTCCGCGCCGGCCGTCGCAGCGCCCGTCGCAGGAGCACCCGCCGGTGCGCCTCTCGCCGGAGCGCCGCTCAGCGCCTCCCGCGCCGCCTGCGAAGCGATCTTCGCGACGACGCGGTCGGCGATCCGGGTCGCACCGCGCTCAGCGGCCTCCACCACCGGCCGTCACCCCCTTCGCACCGCTCGCACACCTCGCACCCGTCGTACCCGGCGCGGCGGTCCCGTACGTCACCGCCGCCGCCCCTCCCGGTCCCGGTCCCGGGGACGGAAGAACTCCCCCGGATCCAGGTCACCGTCCAGGAAGCGGCCCACCACGAACCCGACCGCGCCCAGGGCAGCCACGAGCAGAAAGGCTCCGAACCCGCCGAAGTACCCGGCGAACCCGAGCGCCAAGCCGGCGATCATGCCGACGACGGCCATGCTCATCCTGCGCTCCTCTACTGGAGCCTCGGCTCCGGCTCTTCCTCTTCCTCGTCGGGCAGTTTGACGTCGCTGACGGCGATGTTGACCTCGACGACTTCGAGGCCGGTCATGCGCTCCACCGCCGCGATGACGTTCTCCCGGACGGAGCGGGCGACCTCCGCGATGGCCACTCCGTAATCCACGACGATCTCCAGGTCGAGGGCCGTCTGGACCTCGCCGACCTCGGCCTTCACCCCACGGGCGACGGACCTGCCGCCCCCGGGCACCCGGTCGCGTACGGCGCCGAAGGTGCGGGAGAGGCCGCTGCCCATCGCGTGGACGCCGACGACGTCCCGCGCCGCGAGCCCGGCGATCTTCTCCACGACCCCGTCGGCGATGGTGGTGCGGCCACGGTCGGCCGGGGCGGTCGGAACGGTCTCCTTGCCGCTAACGGTCTCGCTCATCGTCCATTCGCCTCTTTCCCGTGAAAGGAAAACGTCATGGCTGACGCTGACGGGCTCCGTTTGCCACCTTAGGTGCGCTTCACCCGTACCGCTCGGGGGATCCGGGGGAAACGGCCGGAGCGGACCGCTGTCCGAGTGAGCCCTCCGTCCGGAACGCGCCGGGTGGGGCAGGCTGAAGGCGAGGGGGCGGCGAAGGCCTGCCCCACAGGGCTGAGGGGTGACCACGATGGCCGCGGACCAGTGGGCACAGACCGTACGGCGGCAGCTCGCCCTCGGCAGGCTGCTTCCCCTGGGCGGCGCGGCGGACGGCGCCTGGATCACGGAGTCGGCGGCCGTGGGCGTACTGCGCCGTGCGGCGCACGCCGCGCTCCCGGCGGTGCACCTGAACGCGGTCCGCATCGCCCTCACGAAGGCGGCCTCCCCACCAGCGGTGCCGCCGCCCCCGAGCGGGCTCCCGCCGGGGCCCCTGCGCATCGAAGCGGACTGCGCGACGACGGCGGACGTCCCGTTCCCGGAGACAGCGGCCCGGCTGCGGGCGGTGCTTGGGCGGGCCGCGGCGGAGCGGATCGGCCTGCGCGTGGAAGCGATCGACCTCAGGCTGACGGAACTGCTGGACGACAAGCCGCCCCGGGACGGGCGGGACGACACTGCCGCCGCGCCACGTCCGCCCCAGCCTCCACCGCCGGCCGGCGAGGACCCCCTGGCCCGGGCGGCCCTCTCCGTCCGGGGCGTCTCCCGCGCGACGCTGCGGTCCCGGGGCGGCGATCACGTCCAGGCGGACGTCGCCGTGACGGCGGAGCGCCGCGCACTGGATGTGGCGCGCGACGTCCGTGCGGCGGTGGCCCGGGCGTCCGCGCAGGTCGTACCGCCACCGTCGACGGCATCTGTCATGGTCACAACGATAGAATCCCCGCCTGTTTGATCAAGGCGGGGGCGCAGCGGCGCGGCATCCGGGCCTCCTCGGCGCAGTGGCGACGTTCGCCACCGCCCTCTCCGCCTGGGAGCTGTACGTCCTGCGCACCCGTCATCAGATCCGCATCCGCGGGGCGGTCGCCGCGTAAGCCCCGGATAAGCTTCCGCGGAAAAATCTTCACGAGGAACACAGGGGGAGAAAGAATCATGGCGCTGAGACAGTTGCTGGCGTTCGGCGGCAGCACCTGGCTGGGGGGCGTCCGCCACGCCCGCCGCCACGCCAACAGCATCTTCGCCACCGCCGGCCCCGGCCGCACCACCGACCCGTCCATAGGCCGGGTCCAGACGGCACGGGCCGTCGTCGGCGCCCTGACCACGTTCGGGCTGATATCCGTCTACGGCGTCGACGGCGGCTGGAGCGAGGTGTTCGAGGACGGGCTCACCAAGCTGTTCGTGGCGCCGCTGGTCCTGCTGCTCGTCGGCCCGCTCGTCATCGCCGGCTTCATCTGGTACGTGCCGCCGCAGCACCGACCGGTGCTGCGCTCACGGCTGCGCTACCCGCTCAAGGCCATCGGCTGGTACCTGGGCATCCCGCTCGGCACGATCGCCGGATACGCGATCGTGACCCTGCTGCTCAAGGCCACGCAGGGGATCTTCGCCGCCCAGGCGGTCATCTCCCTGTTCGTCCTCGTCGTGGCCCTGCCGTTCACGATCTGGGCGGCGGCCTTCCTGTTCTTCTCCTCCGGCGCCGCCGCCCGTTACGCCTTCAACACGGCCGATGTGCACGCCGCCCTGCCGGCCGTTCTCACGGCCGTCCTCGTGTGGGTGCTGAACATCGTCCAGCTCGGTGACGGCCTGCCGAACGGGCCGCTGGCGGTGCAGATAGCCGCCTTCCTCGGCGGACCGCTGTCCGTCACGGCCGTCTCCGTCTGGGAGCTGCACGTGCTGCGCACCCGCCACAACGTCCGCGTCCGCGGCTGAGACGCGGAGGGGGTTACTCCCCCAGCCCCGCCAGGTCCCGCAGGCGCCGCCCCTGGGCGGCGCGCTCGGCGGCGCGCTGGTCGTCGTACGTGCGTCCGGCCGCGCCGCGCAGCAGCGCCTTGGTCTCGACGACGGCGTCCCGCGGTGCGGCGAGGACGGCTGCGGCGAGGTCCTGGACGGCGGCGCCGAGCTCTTCCGCGGGCACGACCAGGTTGGCCAGGCCCGTGCGCTCGGCCTCCTCGGCGTGCACGAAGCGCCCGGTGGCGCAGATCTCGAGCGCGCGGGCGTAGCCGACGAGGGAGACCAGCGGCTGGGTGCCGCCCAGGTCGGGCACCAGGCCCAGGCTGGGCTCGCGCATGGCGAACTGCACGTCCTCGGCGCAGACCCGCAGGTCGCAGGCGAGGGCGAGCTGGAAGCCGGCGCCTATCGCATGGCCCTGGACGGCGGCGATGGAGACGATGTCGTTCCGCCGCCACCAGGTGAAGGCGGACTGGTACGCGGAGATCTCGGCGTCGAGCGCCTCTTCGGGGCCGCGGGCCAGGTCGAGGAACGAGGGCTCGCCCTCGAAGCCCTCGGGGGTGAAGGCCTGCCGGTCGAGACCGGCCGAGAAGGACTTGCCCTCCCCGCGCAGCACGACGATCCGCACGCTGCCCGGGAGCAGCCGTCCGGCTTCGGTCAGCGCCCGCCAGAGTACGGGCGACTGGGCATTGCGCTTGGCGGGGTTGGTGAGGGTGACGGTGGCCACCGCGTCATCCACGGTGAGCCGTACGCCGTCCTGGTCGAGCAGAGTCTTGGGGGTAGTCATCAGGGCCTCCGATCGGACTACTGCACAGTAGGTGACTGCACAGTAACCACCCGGTCGACTGCTCGACCGACCGGGTGGCACTGTCCACACTGTCGGTTGCCCTGGGGTGCGCGGGGCGTCAGGCCGAGGCGGCCTTCTTGCCGCGCGTCGCTCCGCCGCGACCCCGGAGGATCACGCCGGATTCACTGAGCATCCGGTGAACGAAGCCGTAGGAGCGGCCGGTCTCTTCGGCCAGCGCCCTGATGCTCGCACCGGAGTCGTACTTCTTCTTCAGGTCTGCCGCGAGCTTTTCGCGCGCGGCGCCGGTCACCCGGCTGCCCTTCTTCAGAGTCTCGGCCACCCGTGCCTCCTCATGGGAGATGCGCCTCTTGACTCTCATGATCACCCCTATACGGCCTCCTGGCCACCCATTCGACAAGGTCCATGAGAAGTCCGCGGGCTCCGGCGGCCCCGGATTCCGGCGTCGACGGGCCTTGGAACAGGAAATTCCGAGTGGGCGCGCTCGTACGACCGTACGGGTGGCGTAGCGAAGGGGCAGGTCAGACGGGGCACTCCCGCCCGGTGGTGCGAACGCCCCGGCGCATGACACTGGTCGTGCGCCGGGGCGGCGGTTGGCAGCGGGGTACGAGCCGCTCTCACTCAGATGAAGGATCACCCGTCGGCCGAATGATCGGGACGGCACCGATCACGCCCGGTACGGGGCGGGGGGTCAGGCGAGGGCGACCAGGTCCGCGTAGTCCGGGCCCCAGAGGTCCTCGACGCCGTCCGGCAGCAGGATGATCCGCTCCGGCTCGAGCGCGTCGACGGCGCCCTCGTCGTGGGTCACCAGCACCACCGCGCCCTTGTACGTGCGCAGCGCGCCGAGGATCTCCTCGCGGCTGGCCGGGTCGAGGTTGTTGGTGGGCTCGTCGAGCAGCAGCACATTGGCGGAGGAGACGACCAGGGTGGCCAGGGCCAGCCGGGTCTTCTCGCCGCCGGACAGCACGCCCGCGGGCTTGTCGACGTCGTCGCCGGAGAAGAGGAAGGAGCCCAGCGTCTTGCGGACCTCGACCAGGTCGAGGTCGGGCGCGGAGGAGCGCATGTTCTCCAGGACCGTGCGGTCCGGGTCGAGCGTCTCGTGCTCCTGCGCGTAGTAGCCGAGCTTGAGGCCGTGACCGGGGGTGACCTGGCCGGTGTCGGGCTTCTCGGCGCCGGCGAGCAGCCGCAGCAGCGTGGTCTTGCCCGCGCCGTTGAGGCCGAGGATGACCACGCGCGAGCCCTTGTCGATGGCCAGGTCGACGTCGGTGAAGATCTCCAGCGAACCGTAGGACTTCGACAGGCCCTCGGCCGTGAGCGGGGTCTTGCCGCACGGCGCGGGCTCCGGGAAGCGGAGCTTGGCGACCTTGTCGGAGACGCGGACCTCGTCCAGGCCCTTCAGCAGCCGCTCGGCGCGCTTGGCCATGTTCTGCGCGGCGACGGTCTTGGTGGCCTTGGCGCGCATCTTGTCGGCCTGCGAGTTGAGGGCGGCGGCCTTCTTCTCGGCGTTCTGGCGCTCGCGCTTGCGGCGCTTCTCGTCGGCCTCGCGCTGCTGCTGGTAGAGCTTCCAGCCCATGTTGTAGACGTCGATCTGCGAGCGGTTCGCGTCGAGGTAGAAGACCTTGTTCACGACGGTCTCGACGAGGTCGACGTCGTGGGAGATCACGATGAAGCCGCCGCGGTACGTCTTGAGGTAGTCCCGCAGCCAGGCGATGGAGTCGGCGTCGAGGTGGTTGGTGGGCTCGTCGAGCAGCAGCACGTCGGCGTCGGAGAAGAGGATCCGGGCCAGCTCGACGCGGCGGCGCTGACCACCGGAGAGGGTGTGCAGGGGCTGGCCGAGGATGCGGTCGGGCAGGCCGAGGGCGGCCGCGATGGTGGCGGCCTCCGCCTCGGCGGCGTAGCCGCCCTTGGTGAGGAACTCGGTCTCCAGGCGGGCGTACTTCTTCATCGCGTTGTCGCGGGTGGCGCCCTTGCCGTTGGCCATGCGGTCCTCGTTCTCGCGCATCTTGCGCAGGACGGAGTCGAGGCCGCGGGCGGAGAGGATGCGGTCGCGGGCGAGCACGTCGAGGTCGCCGGTGCGCGGGTCCTGCGGGAGGTAGCCGACCTCGCCGGAACGGCTGATCGTGCCGCCCGCGGGCATGCCCTCGCCGGCCAGGCACTTGGTGAGGGTGGTCTTGCCCGCGCCGTTGCGGCCCACGAGGCCGATGCGGTCGCCCTTCGCGATACGGAAGGAGGCGTTCTCGATGAGGATGCGGGCGCCGGCGCGCAGCTCGATGCCGGAGGCGGTGATCACGGGGATTACTCCAGGGCGTGGTGGACGGCGGTGGGGACGGGGGTGAACTCGGCAGCGCGCGTGCGGGCCCCTGCGGGCGCGCGGGCGACGGGCGGCCGGCGCCGTCTAATGCACGAGGAGGAATGCCATACCCATCAGTCTAACGGGGAAGCGCAACTCGCTTTCCGGGGCGCTTCCGGGTCCGCGGACCGGTCGCCGTACGGGTCAGGCGAAGGGGCGGTCCACGGAGAACGCTGCGATCCGGGACGTCCACGGGGTTCCGGGGGCGCAGTGGCGCGCGATCAGGAGGACGCCGGTGCGGCGGGCCGTACGGGAGGGGTCGAAGGCGCAGCCGGGCCCCGCTTCGCGGTGCCACCGGAGGCCGCCGTCGCCGAGCGCGTAGGTGGTGACCAGCCGCGGGGTGACGACGGCC
>NZ_JBAMDC010000005.1:0-76599 GCF_036961605.1 Streptomyces sp. KLMMK | reverse complement strand
ACGCCCGCACGAGCGGGGCGAGGCCCGGCGATCCGGACGGCGCCAGCACCACGACGCTGCACAGCGCGTCGGCGGCGTGGCTCCAGCTCGTCCGGTTCTCCAGGTCGGTGACGGCCGCCACCAGGACGTCCGCTGCTCCGGGCGCCCAGGGCGACCACCGGCCGAGCGCCGCGTACGCCTCGCGTGCGACCTCGGGGTCGTCGGTGTCGCACACGGCCCGGACCAGCGTCGCGTAGCGGCGCCGGTGCCGCGCGGGCAGCCGGCGGGGCACGGTCGAGAGCACGGCCGTGCGCAGCTCGCTCCGCCCGGTCGCCGCGGTCTCCAGCAGCCCCCACGCCTCCTCGTACGCGAGCAGGTCCGTCGTGAACGCCACGCAGGTGGCCTGCACGTCGTGGTGCTGCCCCGGGAGCGTGCACGCCTCGGCGAGGAGGGACACCGCCTCGGGCGCGGGCAGCGCCGTGGCGGCGAGCCGTGCGGCCTCCTTCCGGCTGGTCACCTTCACCCCGGTGGCCGCGGTCAGCAGCCCGCGCAGCATCCCGGCCAGGGCCGACGGCGCGACGAACCGGGCGGCGCGGGACGCCGCCGTGACCGCGACCCGGGCCCGGTCCCCGCCGGCGTGCGACAACAGAAGCTGCACGTGCCGCCCCGGGGCGTCCGTCCATGCGAGGGCGGCCAGGGCGGCCTCGGCGAGAGGCACGTCGCCGTCGCCGGCCCTGCGCACCAGCAGCTCGGTGCCGTACTCCGGGATGCACGCGGCCAGCCGGAGCGCGCGCACGCGCTGCTGCGTCGTGAGCGTCGCGTCCTCGGCCGCCCGTTCCAGCAGCCGTGCGGCGGCGGCCTGCTGGCGCGGCAGCCAGTGCGCCGTCTCCCTGCGGACGGGCGGCAGCCAGTGGCTGTCCTTGGTGAGGAAGCGCCCGTAGGGAGGGGTGTCGCCCAGGGCGGCGTCCAGCAGGTCCGTGCGCCGGCGCACCAGCACCGCCTCCACGGCGGGGAGCGTGACGGCCGACGGGTCCAGCGCGAGGAGCTCGGCCACCCGGGCCTCGCGCGCCCGCGGATCGTCGAGCCAGTACGAGGCGGCGCCGCGGGCCTCGGCGGGGCCGCCGTGCTCGACCGCCCGCCGCAGCAGGGCCTGCAGTCCCGGTACGCCGTGGGCGCGCTCGCCGAGCGAGCCCGCCAGTTCGAGCGCCCCGGCGAAGTCCGCCCGGCCGGCGGCCGCTTCGAGCGCCGGGCGGCGGGCCTCGAAGATCCGGTGCTCCTGCCCGTGCCGCAGGTGCCCGGGAGCGTATGCGGAGCCGGGCAGCCGCGCCAGGGTGCGCAGCGACCAGGCGGCCGGCTCGCTCTCCTCGCCGCCCTCCCCGGCGTCGCCGTGTTCGCGCAGCAACGCGTGGGCCAGGCAGCGCAGGGCGGTCTTCTCGGACCACGAGAAGTCCCGTGCCTCGATCGCGTACGTGGCGAGGCGGTCCAGGTGGGGCGCGGCCTCGGGGGCGAACAGCGAGGGGTGGACGGCGGCGAGCGCGTTCAGGGCGGCGGACCGCACCGGCTCCTGGTCGTTGCGCAGCCGGCCCAGACCGGCGAGGAGTTCCGTGACGGCGGCGGGGTCGCGGGAGAGGGCGGCGTTGCGCACCAGCAGCCCGTACGCGTACGCCCGGTCCTCGGCCACCGGGCGCCGGGCGGCGGCCAGAAGCTCCTCGCGGACCTCCTCCACCGGCAGGTACGACTGCGCCGACAGGACCGTCCGCCAGTCCGCCCCGCGCTCGCGGGCCTGCGCGGCCATGCGCCGTGCCTCGGCCTCCCGCCGCGCCCGCGGCAGCACCTCCAGGGTCTTGTCCGACAGCACGGCACGGCCGGTGTCCTGCCCGCGCATCGCGGCGTCGTAGCACGCGGCGCGCTGCGACGGCGGCATCAGCCGCAACAGGCCCGCGAGCGCGGGCTCGTGGCGGGCCAGCGCCCGGGCCAGGTCGTCGAAGCCCGGCGGCCGGTGGCGGACGAGCGTGAGCAGCACGGGCCTTTGCAGGCCGGAGAGGTCCGCGTCCTCGCGCCCGGGCGCCAGGAGGAGCCGGAGCGTGCCGGCCGGATCGGCGGCCGCCAGCCGGCCCATCCGGCGGTGCACCTGCCCGGGCAGCCTCCCGTGGCACAGGCGCTGCAGCAGGCCGAGCACCCGCAGCGGCTCGACGTCCACGGTGGCGGCCACGACGGATCCGTACGACAGCCACCACCGGCGCCGGTGGTCCTCCGGCAGTGCGGTGAGCCGGCGTTCCGCCTCGTCGAGGATCGCGGTCGCGTGGCGGCGGGCGAGCCTGGCCCAGGGGACGGTGGTGTGGAAGAGGAGGGGGAGCAGCTCCGCGACGGTCCCGGGCCCGCAGACCGGCAGGAGCTTCGCCGCCTCGGCGTCGCCCCAGCGCTCGCGGACCGGCCGGACGAGGGCCTCCGCGAGCGCGGTGCGCCGCCCGGCGACGACCGCGCGGACGAGCTCGCGGCGGATCGCCACCGGGACGTCGTCCAGCGCCGCCGCCACCGCGGCGTCGGGTATGAGGCCCCGGCGCACGGCGGCGACGGCATGGACCCGCACCGCCGGGTCGGGATCGGTCAGCCGGGTCTGCAGCCAGGCGACGTCACGGCCGATGCCCGCGGCCAGTGCGGCGACGCCCCGCTCGTAGCGCCCGCGCCCGGACAGTTCGGCCACCACCGCGCCCAGGTCCCCGCGGGCGCCGGGCTCCCGGGCCCACCGGGCGACATGGCGCACGCGCCGGGGGAAGGGGAGGGGGTCGAGAGCGGCGAGGAGCTCGTCGGCACGTGCGGGTGCGGAGGTTTCGGTCACGGGGGTGATTCTCGCGGAGGGTGCCGCTCCGTCAGGCGCCGGGGCACCGCTTCCAGGCGAGGTGGTGGACGAGGCGGGCGTTGCCGTCGTCGGCCGATTCCAGCGACAGGAAGCTGGTCGTCGTCGAGGTGTCCGAGGTGCCGGCGTTCACCCGCAGTGCGAAGGAGAGGCTGAACGGCCGCGATGCGGAGCACGGGGCGTAGACGACAGGGGAGGGGGCGTCGGACAGCTGCCAGCTCTCGCTGACCGGGCCGACGAAGGTGCGCTTCCTGGGCGCGGGCGAGCCGCCCTGCACGTAATTGCTGACGGTCACCTCGCCCGAGGCGCCCTTCGCCAGGTGCACCGCGCCCGCGTACTCGGCCTTGCGGAGTGCGTACGTGTATCCCTGCGGGGGATGAATCGTCAGGTAGACCTGGCAGTGCTTCAGGGCGTCGGACGGCTTGGAGCCGGCACCGGCCCATGCGAGGACGCCGGCGAACGAGAGGGCGAAGGCGGTGTTGTCCGGAGCCACGGCCACGGCCACGGATCCGGCCGGGCACCCCGTACCGCTGACGACCGCCACCTCGACGAGCACCGTGCCGGGCGGCGGATCCTCCACTGCGGCAGCCGCCCCCGGGGTGAACACCGAGGCCGCGAAGGCCACTGCCGCACCCATGGCCGTCAAGGGTCTGAACATGGCGCCTCCACTCGTTCGCGGACCCGCCGGACGAGGCTCATGGCACCACCGGCGCCGGGAGGCGTACAGCTCAACTCAGGTCAACCTCAGGGGAGTTTCGTACCCGGTCGCCGCATCCGGTGGTGGCTGATTTGCAGTGGGGACTGCCGGTCCGGCGTCCCCTAGCGTGTGGTGGGCGCTGCGGCCCGCTCTTCGGGGAGGAGCTCGGATGGGAACGGCGAGAAGCGGATCCGGCGCGTACGAGCGCGCCTACGACCGTGACAGGCTGCGGCGGTTCCTGTCGGGAGACGCGGTGGGGGAGGGAATCTCCCGCCGGGGCGTGCTGCGCCTCCTGGGAGCGGTGAGCGCTTCCGGGGCGGTGGCTTCACTCCCGGGAATCGCCGTCGCCGGGCCCGCGGCGGCTGCGGCGGAACCGGGCGCTCCGGGGATCGTCAAGCCGCTGCCTCCCGAACTGCTGACGGTCCGGGGCACGAACGCGGAGACGAACTGGGCGGCGCTGCGGGACACGGGCTACCACACCCCGGTCGACCGGTTCTTCGTACGCAACCACACGGCGACGCCCCTCCTGGACCCCGCACGGTGGCGCCTGACGGTGTGGGGCGGCGGACTGCGCGGCGGCGCGGTGGAGTTCTCGTACGCGGACCTGCGCGCGCTGCCCGCCGTGACCTCCAGCGCGTGCCTGGAGTGCGCGGGCAACGGCCGGAGCTACTTCACCACCCAGCAGGGCGACCCGGTCACCGGTACCCCGTGGACGATGGGCGCCGTCGGAGCGGCACGCTGGCGGGGCGCGCGGCTGTCGGACGTCCTGCGCCTGGCGGGCCTCTCGCCGCGGGCGGTGGACGTGATGCCGCGCGGTCTGGACGCGGCGTTCGTCACCGGCAGGACCGACCACGGGCGGGTGCGCCGGCCGATGCCGGTGGAGAAGGCCCTGGACGACGTCCTGCTGGCGTACGAGATGAACGGCCGCCCGCTCGTCCCCGACCACGGCAGTCCGGTGCGGCTGGTGGTGCCGTCCTGGGCGGGCATCGCGTCCGTCAAATGGGTCGGGGACATCGAAGTGTCCGACCGCCCCCTGTTCTCGCCGTGGAACACCGTCTTCTACCGGCTCTTCGGCCCCGCGCACCCGGCCGGGGGAAGCGCTCCGGTGACCCGCCAGCCGGTCCGCAGCGCCTTCGAGCTGGCGCCCGGCGCGGTGTTCGCCGCGGGCCGCGGGCACCGGCTGACGGGCCGGTCGTGGTCGGGGCAGGGAGGGATACGCCGGGTGGAGGTGAGCACGGACGGCGGCGGTGCGTGGCGGCCGGCCCGGCTGCACGACGCCCCGCGTCCGGGCGGCTGGGTGCGCTGGAGCACGTCCTGGCACCCGCGCGGCACCGGCCCCGCCCACCTGCTGGCCCGGGCCACGGACACCGCGGGCAACACCCAGCCCGTCCACTCCGTCCCGAACGAGCAGGGCTACTTCTTCGACGCCGTGGTCCGCCACGCCGTGGAGGTCATCTGACCCCGGTCGCAGGCAGCGGCCTCACCACGGCGGTTCGCCGCGGCGGGGCCCGAGTAAGGTGCCTGCCCATGACCGAACCAGGCTTCCTGAGCACGACCCGGGCGTTCTACGACGCCATCGCCACGGATTACGCCGACCGCTACCGCGACATACTGGACGACCAGCCGCTGGACCGGGCGATGCTCGGCGCCTTCGCCGAGCTCGTGCAGGACGCCGGTGGAGGGACGGTCGCCGACATCGGGTGCGGCGAGGGCCGGGTGACGGCACACCTGAACGCCCTCGGTCTGCCCGCGTACGGGATCGACCTGTCGCCGCAGATGATCGCCATGGCCCGGCGGACGCACCCTGGGCTGCGGTTCGAGGTGGGCTCGATGCTGTCCCTGGACATACCGGACGGCGCGCTCGCCGGGGCCATGGCCTATTACTCGATCATCCACACCCCGCAGGAACTGCTGCCGCAGGTCTTCGCCGAGCTCCACCGCGTGCTGGCCCCGGGCGCACCCCTGCTGCTCGCCTTCCAGGTCGGCGACGAACCCCTGCACATCGACCGGCCCTTCGGCCACGAGGTGTCGCTCGACTTCCACCGGCGGCAGCCGGACCGCATCGCCGAACTGCTCGGCGGGGCGGGGCTGGCCGTGCGCGCCCGGCTGGTGCGCGAGCCCGAGGAAGGGGAAGGGACCCCGCAGGCATTCCTGCTGGTCCGCAAGCCCGTCTGACACCGCCCTTCCGGCCCGTCCTCCCTCCACGGCCGGCGTACAACCCCAGAACCAGGCCCCCCGGCACCGACTCCGGTCCCCGGGCCCGATGCGGTGCCCGGCGGGGCTGCCTACCGTGCTCGGTATGAACACCATCGACACGAGCGGTGTGCTCGACGAAGCGCTGGAACGCCTGCACGCCTCGGGCCCCGAACGGCTCGGGCGGCTCACCAACCACGCCCCGATGGTGGCCGAGGCCCTCGTGGCGCGCGGCCGGCCGGCCGCGGTGCACCGCTGGCTCGACCGCTACGAGGGACACCTCGAGGACTTCCCCACGCCCGTGGCCCCCGTCACCGACGCCGACTGGGCCACCGCGCTGGGGGACCCGCGCCGGGTCGCCGACTGGATCGCCTACTTCACCCGCGCCCTCTCCGCACAGGACTGGCGGAGCCTCCTCGCGACGTGGTGGCCGCGCCTCCTGCCCGGGATGTTCGGCGGGTCCACCCACCCCGTCATCCGGACCGGCCACGCCGTGCGCGCCCTCCTCGACGACGAGGAGAGCGAGCCCCGGCTGACCGAGCTGGCGCACGCCCTGGGCTACTGGGCCGCCCGGCACCACCCCCTCTCCGGCATCACGCGGCTCCCCGGCGCCGCGGACGCGGACGAGGCCCTGGAGGCCGTGCCTGCGATCCGCGTCCGTGAGGGAGGGTTCCCCACCCGGCTGGCCCTGGTCGGCGCCCTGCCGGTCTGGCCCGGTGACGTGACCGGTCCCGACGAGGCCCGGCAGCGGCTCGCCGAGCTGGTGCGCGCCACGACCCACCGCTACGCCACCCACGGCCACGGCGAGGCGACCATGCTGGTCCACGCGGCCACCGCCCCCAACGCCGTACTGCGCAGCCTCCGCGCCCTCCCGCGCACCCTGTGGGTACCGAGCCTGCACGCGGCGTGGCAGGCCTCGGCCGCGGTGACGGCGATGTACGCCCCGGAGCAGCCCGTCGCCGCGCCATCCCCCGGGTCCGTCCCGGCGGGAGAAGTCCTCGAACGCGCCCTGGCGCACGGCGACGAGCACGTCATCAAGCTCACCGACACCGCACTGGACGTCGGCGACGAACAAGCGCTCGCCGCCGCCCTGCGTGCCGTCGAACTGAGCGAGCCCCTCTCCTGACGCCGGAGACCGGCAGAGCGGGTGGGACCGGCGGGGCCAATGGGGCGGGAGCCACCCGCAGTTGCACGGCTCGACACTCGTTCGGCGCAATACGTGGTGCGCCACACCCGCACCGGTCCGCATCCTGCACGGTACGGACCTGCTGGACCTTTCCTTCCGGCTTTCCGGGCTGAAGAGCGACGACTCCGGGGAGGGGCTGCTGGTCGTCACCTTCGGCCCCCAGCACGTCGTGGAGCAGGCGTTCAGCGATCAAGTGCCGGGCGAGTCCAGGGAGCTCCCGGTGGACTCCCGGATCAGCGGCAGGAGCGTGCTGGTCTTCGAGGTCGGTCCGCAGGACTCCATCGCCTGCAGCGGGGAGGGGCTGCTCGACGCCATGCGCCGGCTCCCGATGCGCGTGGTCGACGCGGCCCGCGAGCCCGAGACGGCGCCGCTCGCCGTCACCATCCGCAAAGCCGGCAGCGGCGCCGGCGCCGGTGACAGCAGCGACTTCAGTGACGGCTGTGGAGGTGGCGGCGGCCGTGACGGCACGGCCAGGGCCATCGCCCTCCCGGAATTCGTCCAGCTGCTGCCCGACCGCACGGTCACCGCCGCCATGACGGCGGCGAACCGGTTCCGCATCGAGCTGAGCGGCCCGGCCGCCGCCAACGCCGTCGGCGAGGCGGCCGGGGCGGGCTCGACGGCGATGGCCGCGAGCCGCCGGGTCCTCGCCACGGTGCAGAAGCGCGGCAGCGGAACCGGCGACCTGGAGTGGACGGCCGCCGGCTCTCCCGCCGAACTGACCTGCACCGCGCGCGGCACCGGCTTCGTCCGGTCCGGCGAGCTCGCCCCGCCGGCCACGGCGCTGCTCACCGAATGCCGTCTCCTGATCGAGGAGTACGAGACCTACCTCACCGACCCGTCCACGGCCACCGGCACGATCACGGCCGGCGGCACCGTACGCCCGGTGGGCCAGCGGCTCGTGCACGCCGACTACTTCGGCCTGACCGTGACGCTGCTGGGCCGGGTCGTCCTCCAGGAATGAGCCAGCAGCTTCTTGTCGGGCTTGCCGACGGCGGTGAGCGGAATACGGTCCACGACGTGCACGGCGCTCGGTGCGTACATCGCCCCCTTGCGCTCCGTCACGAAGCCCCGGATCCGCTCGCGCCAGGCTTCGCCCTCCGCGCCGCGCCCCGCCTCGTGCTCCGTCGCGGGGACGATCGCGACGTGGACCTCTTCGCTCTCGTCCGCCCGCCGCACCCCGAACGCCGCGCACTGCGCGACGCCGGGGTGTCCGAGCAGGAGTTCCTCCAGCTCCGCCGGATAGACGTGCCCGCCGACCACGACGACCATGTCCTTGAGCCGGTCGACGAGATGGAGGTACCCGCCGGCGTCGAGGTAGCCGACGTCGCCGGTGCGGATCCAGCCGTCGCGCAGCACCTCCGCAGTCAGTCCGGGCTGCCGCCAGTAGCCGCTCATCATCATGGGGGTCCGGACGTGGACCTCCCCGGCCTCGCCGGGGGCCACCGGCCTGCCGTCCCCGTCGCGGATCGCGATGTCGGCGCCGGGGGCCGCGCGTCCGGCCGTGGCCCGGCCGCCGCGCCCCGTCACCGTGTGCTCGTGGGGCAGCACCTCGGCGATGTTGCCCGCCTCCGTCTGCCCGTACCAGCCGTGGAGCACCGGCCCGAAGGCCTCGGTCGCGCTGCGCAGCCGCCGGGCCGAGACGGCGGTCCCGCCGTAGAAGACGCGGCGCAGCGCGGACACGTCGGTGTCCGGCAGGTCCGGGTGGTCCAGCAGCTCGTACAGCAGGGGCGGCAGCAGCCACACGTCGGTGATGCGCTCGCGCGCGAGGGCGGCCAGCACGGCCCCCGCGTCGAAGGCGGGCTGCAGGACCACCGTGCCGCCCGCGAGGAGAGTGATGTCGGCGACGATCCCGGCCATGTGCGCGAGCGGGGTGCAGGCGAGGAAGCGGGGCTGTGACCCGGACGGGATCCTGCCGGCGTACAGGGCCAGCATCTGCCCGTACGGGCCGTGGGCCATCCGGACGCCCTTGGGCATGCCCGTGGTGCCTCCGGTGAAGCGGATGCACCAGTCGTCCCCGGCGCGCGCCGCACCCGCCACCGGCCGTGGCGCGCGGAGGGCCGCGTGGGCCAGCAGGTCCTCGCCGAAGGGGGCGGGGCCGAGGGTGAGCACGGCGGGGACCGGGGCCCGGGCGAGCAGCGCCTCCGCAGTCGCCCGCGCGGCAGGGGCGGCGAGCAGCATCGAGGGCCCGACGCTGTGCACGATCCGCGCCTGCGTCTCCGGGGCCGTTCCCTCGGTGAGGTGGACCACGCGGGCGCCCAGGAGGTTCGCCGCGTATCGGGCGAGGAGCGCCTCGGGCTGGTTGCCGGTGAGGAGCACGATGGTGCTGCCCCGGCCGATGCCGCGCGCCGCCAGCTCGGCGGCCGCCCGGCGGACGTCGTCGCGCAGCTCCCCGGCCGGGACGGTACGGCCCTCCGCGTTGATCAGCGCGGGGTTGGCGGGGGAGCGCGAGAGCACCTCCAGGATGGTCTCGGCGTAACTCTCGTACGACGGAGGTGGGTTGTCGGTCATGGCTCGGGTCTCCTTCGGGGCGAGGGGATGTCCGGAGGCTACGGGCGCAAGGCTTATGCGGTCCAAGACCAAAGCAGGCATGTAAAGATGCCTGGAGGGTTATCAGGGAGTGCTGTGAGGGGGCGAACGGGTGGACCTGCTGTCACTGCGCTGCTTCCAGGTCGTCGCGCGCCATGAGCACATCAGCCGGGCGGCCGCGGAGCTGCACGTCGCCCAGCCCTCGGTGAGCCGGACCGTCGCACGGCTGGAAGCGGAGCTGGGCGTCCCGCTCTTCGACCGCCGCGGCCGCCGCATCCGGCTCAACCAGCACGGCGCCGCCTTCCTGCGCCGCGTCGACCGGGCGCTCGGCGAACTCGAGGACGGCCGCCGCGAACTGGCCGACGCCGCCGGAGGCGAAGGCGGCACCGTCACGGTCGCCGCCGAAACGCTGCTGACCCTCGCCGGGCTGCTCGCCGGCTTCCGCGCGGCCCACCCGGGCGTGGACGTCCGGCTGCACCAGGCGTCCGCGGACGCGATGGCGGAGCGGCTCCGCACGCGCGACGTGGACTTCTGCCTGGTCTCCCGGCCGCTCACGGGCCCGGCGCTGACCTCCGTCGAACTCCTCCGGGAGGACGTGCTGCTCGCCGTACCCGCCGGGCACCGGCTGGCCGGGAAGGAAGACGTCGGCCTCGCCGCGCTGGACGGGGAGCCGTTCATCACCCCCAGCCCGGGCCACTGGCAACGCGTCCTCGCCGACCGGCTGTTCGCCCGGGCCGGGGTCCGCCCCGCGATCGTCTGCGAAGGCAACGAGCCGGGCGCGATCCTGGACCTCGTCGGCGCGGGTCTGGGAGTCGCCCTGCTCCCGGCCATGGCACGCGACACCGGCGGCCGCGGAACGGTCGCCTGGGCACGGCTCGCCGCACCCGACTGCCACCGGGTGCTGCGACTCGCCCGCCACGAGGACGCCTACCTGACCGCCGCGGCCCGCCGCTTCGGCGACTTCGCCGTCGAACACTTCGCGGCGGCGGCGGCGAAGCGCCCGCGAAGGCGCTGATCCGGTGGGGTGTGCGGTCCGACGACCCTCCGGTCCACAGGTGACGGGCCTCACATTCTCGTCCGCTTGACCTTCACATATGTGTGAGGGTTTCAGGATTCACGACATGTCAATGAGCAAAACGGAAACGTCCGTCGAACCCGTAGCCGGTGTCGTTCAGGAGAAGCTCCCGCTGATGGCGCTGCTGGCGCTGGCCATGGCCGTCTTCATCACGAGTCTGACGGAGACGCTGCCCGCGGGCGTGCTGCCCGCGATGAGCGGTGACCTGGGGGTGAGCGAGTCCGCCGCCGGCCAGACGGTGACGGTCTACGCGATCGGCACGGCCCTCACGGCGATCCCGCTGACCGCGGCCACCGCCGGGTGGCGGCGCAAGGGCCTGCTGCTGACGGCGATGGGCGCCTTCGCCGTCGCCAACACGGTCACGGCGGTCTCGGTGAACTACCCCCTGACCATGGTGGCCCGGTTCGTGGCCGGTGTGGCGGCGGGCCTGGCCTGGGCGCTGCTGGCCGGCTACGCGCGCCGCATGGCGCCGGTCCCCCTGCAGGGCAAGGCGATCGCGATCGTGATGACCGGCATCCCGGTCGCCCTCTCGCTGGGCGTGCCCGCGGGTACGTTCCTCGGCAAGGCGCTGAGCTGGCAGGTGGCGTTCCTGGTCATGACGGGTCTCACGCTCGTCGTCATCGCATGGATCGTGGCGATGGTGCCCGACTACCCGGGGCAGAAGCGCGGTGAGCGCGAGCCGGTCCTGCGGGCCCTGAAGGTGCCCGGCGTGGCGCCGGTCCTCTTCGTCGTGACCGTCTTCGTGCTGGCCCACACCATCCTCTACACCTACATCGCCGCCTTCCTCGACCGGCTCGGCATGGGCGGCTCGACGGACCTGGTGCTGCTGGTCTTCGGCGCCGCCTCCCTGCTGAGCATCTGGATCGTCGGCGCCCGGATCCACCGCCGGCTGCGCTCGCTGACGATCCTCAGCGCGCTGCTGGTCGCCGCCGCAGCGGCCATTCTGGCCGTGCTGTCCGACAGCCCCGCGCTCGTCTACGGGGCGGCGGCGCTGTGGGGCCTGGGCTGGGGCGGCGCTCCGACGCTCCTGCAGACCGCCGTGGGCGACGCGGGCGGCGAGCAGGCCGACGCGGCGCAGGCCATGCTCGTCACCCTGTGGAACGTGGCCATGGCCGGCGGCGGAGTCGTCGGCGGCGTCCTCCTCGGCCTGTGGGGCACCTCCTCCTTCCCCTGGAGCGTGCTGGTGCTGCTGGTGCCGGTGCTGGCCGTCGTGCTCGCCGCCCGGGCGCACGGCTTCCCCGCCGCACGCGCGCGTGCGCACGCGTGAACGCCCACGCGGCACATCGCGGCCCCGCGAAGACCCGGCCGGGTCCTCGCGGGGCCGTCCGCCGCCTTGCGCACCCCCGGCTCCGTGACCCGGTGTGTATGCTCGAACGATCACACGTATGTCAGGGACCAACTCGACGGACTGCGAGGGCGGATCATGCGGATCGGGGAGCTGTCGGAGCGCACCGGCACGTCCCGCCGGCTGCTGCGCTACTACGAGGAGCAGGGGCTGATCGTCTCCCAGCGCTCCCCGAACGGCTACCGCCACTACGACGAGCGCCTCGTGGACCGCGTCCTGCAGATCAGGGGGCTGCTCGACGCCGGGCTGCCCACGCGCATCATCAAGCAGATCCTCCCGTGCCTGGACAAGCCCCGCGTCATCCACTTCCCCGACGCGACGCCGGAGATGCTGGCCACCCTCGAACTCGAACGCGACCGCATGACCGAGCGCATCGAGTGCCTGATCCGCAACCGGGACGCCGTGTCCGAGTACTTGGACACCGTACGCACCAACCGGCGCCCGGAGGTGGCGGCATGACGGACGGGGCCGGGACGTGGACGCCGGGGGAGCCCGGTGTCCTGCAGCTGCCTTCCGGACGCCTCGTCAGGGGCCGTGGGCTGCGCAGGCCCCTGCCCGCCGGCCCGGCGCCCTCCTTCGCCGTGTACCTGCTCGGAAAGCAGCCGCCCGAGGTCCCGTGGGAGGCCCGTTGGCTGCCCTGGCCGGACTTCCGGCTGCCCCGCAGCGCCGCGGACGCCCGTGACGCCTTCCAGGAGGCGTGGAAGCGGTCCGCGGCCGGACGCGTCGAGATCGCCTGCGGCGGCGGCCGGGGCCGGACCGGCACGGCGCTGGCCTGTCTCGCCGTCCTGGACGGGGTCCCCGCCGGCAGCGCCGTGGACTTCGTACGCCGTCACTACGACCGGCACGCCGTCGAAACCCCCTGGCAGAAGCGTTACGTCCGCCGCTTCGCCGCCTGACGGCACAGCACTCCCCGGCAACACCACGTCCTCGCCTCGGCCGCGGGCGGTCAGGTACTCAGACCCCGGCCGGGGCGATCTGAGTACGGAGGCGGATGTCCGCCGGTGGGCGCGGTTCGTAGGGTCCGGCACATGGAGAACACCAGCACCGCGTCCGACACCCGCGCCCCCGCCCCCGGCCCGAGCCGCCCCGCCGTCCCCCGGCGGCGCACCGCCGGCGACTGGATCTGGCTCACCGTCGTCGCCGTGGTCGTCCTCGCCGTCGGCGCCGTCGTCGCAGTGGTGGGACCGCTGCTCGCCATCTCCTGCGCCTCCTGCCAGGACGGCGTCCGCGGCCCGCTGCGTTTCGGCGGAGAGCTGGCTCTCGCCTGGGGCACCGTGCCGCTCGTCACCCTGGGGACGGTGATCGGCATCTTCGTGCCCCGGGGCGGCGCCCGGGTGGGTGCTTACGGACTCGGGGCCCTGGTGGTCCTGTTCACCGGGATGCTGATCCTCGGCCAGTACGCGACCTGACCGGCCCGCGCGGCCCGCGGCCCCCGCTTCCCTGCAGCGGAGAGGCCGCCGCTACCGTACTCAGGCGATCTTGAGGCCGTCAGCCGGCCCGGACCGGAACGGAACCATGAGGAGTCCCATGCACGCGGCAGCCCACGACGAGGCGCACGACGAGTTCTTCCCTCTCGTCCCGGCGCCGCAGGACGGCTCCCGCTGGCAGGCGCCCACTGATCTGGAGCAGTACCTGTACAAGCTCAGCCGGGCGGACAACGCGTACGCGTACCTCCGCACGCTCGCGATCGAGGGCGTGTACTACCCCGTGCGCCTCGACCACGCGCAGGCCGCCGGCGAGGACGAGCGCCCCATGCTCACCGTCGAGACCCCCGACGGGCACACCGCGGCACAGGTCTACACCCCCGGTCTGCTGCCCCGGCCGCACCCGTTCCTCGTCTACGAGTACGCGACGCTCGGCGCGCTCGCGCAGATCGTCCCCGACGACGTGGACGTCCTCGCCGTCAACCCGGCCACGCCCTGCGAGCAGTACTTCCTCATCAGCGACGAGGAACGCGACGTGTGGCTGGACCTGCACCACGAACTGTTCTCCTCGGACGAGCTGATGGACCGTGTGGTGACCCGGCGCACCGGCGCCCCCGCGCCCGGCCCGCTGCTGCACGGCCTGGCCTGCGGCGCCCACCTGTGCTTCGCCAACGGCGACGCGTGGAACACCCTGCACTGGCACGGCATGGGCTACCGCGGCGAGGTCGAGCGGATCGCCGACAGCTGGGGCGTGCACGGCCGCGAGGACTGGCTCTCGATACAGGAGCGGCTCCTCGGCCTGGACGTGAGCCCCTGGTACTGGGACTTCGTCCTGGGAGCGCGCAGCGCGCTGGCCCGCGCGCGGGGCGGCCGCGTCGATCCCGCCGAGTGGCGCAACACCGTGGAGTCGACGCTGCGCGTCCGCGCCCAGGAGGGCGGGGCCGCCGCGGACGACGCCGAGCTCGCCGCTCTCGTGTCCCACCTGCGCGCCCTGGTGGGCGAGGTGCTGCGCTACGAGGCCCGCTTCCGCGCCGACGGGCTCCTGCCGCCGGACGGCTTCGTGCGCACGATCGCCGCCTGGGACATAGGCCGCGGGTCCAAGATGGCCCGCTGGGGGCGGGGCGCGCGGTACGCCACGGAGGCCGAGATGCACACGGCGATCGAGCGCGCGTCCCGGGAGGCGCAGGCCGCCTACGACTCGTGGGAGGAGTTCTCGGCCGGCTACGTCCTGGGCCGGTGCCTGCACTTCGACGAGGAGGAGTTCGGCCCCTGGTACACGACGGTCCTCGACGCCCACCGGGCGCTGGCCGCGGACCCGGAGAGCCCCTGGCGGACAGTGCCCTTCAAGAGCTGAAGGTGCCCTTCACCAGCTGAAGGTGCCCTTCAAGAGGCGACCGGTGCCTTTCGCGGGCTGTGACGGTACGCCGGCGCACCACGTAGGCGAAGGCCACGACCACGAGGGTCGCCGCCGCCAGGGCGGTCAACTGAAGACCAGGAACGCGGAGCTCAGGGCGGCCACGGACACCAGCCGTGGCCGCCGCCGGTGGCCGGACCCTCGCTCCCTACCGGACCCCGGCCAGAGCCTCCAGCAGCAGCCCCGGATCGGCCCCCCGCGGCAGGTCGCTGACCTGTCCGTCCCCGGCCTCCACCACCCGCCACACGCCGTCCTCGCGCAGCGCGAGGTCGGTGGTGACGAACCGGCAGCCCAGGGCCGCGACCAGCGGTGACACCGCGTCGAGGACCGGCGCGGGCCGCAGGTGGGGACGGTCCGGGTGGGCCGTGACGAGGACGGGGCGCCCGTCGACCCACCACGCGCGGGCCTCGCCGCCCTCCGTGAAGCGCTCGAAGGCCCGTATCACCACGCCGCCCGCGAGGAACTCCTCCTGGAGCTCGACGAAGCGGGCCACCACGGCGCCCAGCCGCTCCGTGTCGGCGAGGTCCGGTACGTAACACGCCTCGTGCCACTCGTGCTTGCGGGACTTGACGAAGTCCTTGACGATCGCGGGCCCGCCGCCGAGGGGCGCCGTGAGGGCCGCGAGCTCGCGGCCGTCCGGGGCGTGCCCCGGCCGGGCGGGCAGCCACACGCTCCGCGGGGTGACGGGGGCGAGCGTGGAGTACCAGCCCGGCAGCTCGTGCGCACGGCGGTAGGCGCCGGGCGAGGTCAGCAGCGTGACCCCGCGGTCGGCGAGCGCGCCGGCCAGCTCCGCGTACCGCCCGGACGGCACCATCCAGCCCCGGTACCAGGCCGCCCCGGCCCCGCGCGGCACACCACGGACCGCGCCGGAGACGTCCCCGGCGAGCAGCGCGTCGTGATCCAGCAGCGCGGTCCGCAGCCCCAGCCCGCGGGCGGCGCGGGCCTCGTCGGCGAAGTGCGCGTCCGCCCGCCGGGCGCCGAGCGGGTCGCTGCAGAAAACGATCAAGGGTGTCATGCGCGGCACCCTAGCCGTCGTGGCCCGGGCGGGAGCAACCGCATTCCGCACGGACGAAGCCCCGCCGGACACCCGGAAGGCCCAGCTTCGCCTGCGCGGCACAACCGTTCCGGGAGAGCGTAGGGGTATGGAAGAACGTGGGGGTACGGAAGAGCGTGGGGCTACGGAGACGACGCCGGAGGGGACCGCCCGGCCCGGCGGCAGCACCGGGCGGCCGCCGCTGGTGCTGGTCGCGGGGGCCACGGGCTACATCGGGGGCCGGCTGGTGCCCGTCCTGCTCGGCGCCGGATACCGGGTGCGCTGCCTGGTGCGCGACCCCCGCCGGCTGCGCGACCAGCCGTGGGCCGGCCGCATCGAGGCCGTCCGCGGCGACGTCACCCGCCCGGACACCCTCGCCGGCCCCTGCGAGGGCGTCGACGTCCTCTACTACCTGGTGCACGCGCTGGGCACCGGAGCGCACTTCGAGGAGACCGACCGCCGGGCCGCCCTCGCGGTGGGCCGGGCGGCGAAGAAGGCCGGAGTGGGCAGGATCGTCTACCTCGGCGGGCTCGCCCCGCGCCAGGTGGCCGAACGCGACCTCTCGCCCCACCTGCGCTCCCGCGCCGAAGTCGGACGGATCCTGCTGAACAGCGGAGTGCCCACCGCCCAGCTGCGCGCCGCCGTCATCATCGGCTCCGGCTCCGCCTCCTTCGAGATGCTGCGCTACCTCACCGAACGACTGCCCGTGATGGTCACCCCCAGCTGGGTCGCCACCCGCATCCAGCCCGTCGCCGTGCGGGACGTCCTGCGCTGCCTCCTCGCCGCCGCCCGGCTCCCGCCCGACGTCAACCGAGGCTTCGACATCGGCGGCCCGGACGTACTGACCTACCGGCAGATGATGATGCGCTACGCGGCCGTGGCCCGGCTGCCCCGCCGGCTCATCCTGCCCGTGCCCGCCCTCACATCCGGCCTGTCCAGCCTCTGGGTCGGCCTCGTGACCCCGGTGCCCGCCTCGATCGCCCGCCCGCTGGTGGAGTCGCTGCGCCACGAAGTCATCTGCCGCGAAAACGACTTCGCCCGCTACGCCCCCGCCCCTCCCGAGGGCCTGATCGGCTTCAACGAAGCCGTCCGCCTCGCCCTCAAGCGGGTGCGCGACACGGACGTGGCCACCCGCTGGTCCTCCGCCTCCCTGCCCGGCGCCCCCAGCGACCCGCTGCCCTCGGACCCGGACTGGTCGGGCGGCACGCTCTACGAGGACCGCCGCGAGGCGCACATCGAGGCCCCGGCCCGCGAACTGTGGCGCGTGGTCGAGGGCATCGGCGGCGAGAACGGCTGGTACTCCTTCCCTCTGGCCTGGTCCCTGCGCGGTCTGCTCGACCGGCTGGCCGGCGGCGTGGGCCTGCGCCGCGGCCGCCGCGACCCGCACGCGCTGCGCCTCGGCGACTCGCTGGACTTCTGGCGCGTGGAGGAGATCGAACGCGGTCACCTGCTGCGGCTGCGGGCGGAGATGCGGCTGCCCGGCCGCGCCTGGCTGGAACTGACCGTCACGCCCGACGGCCCCTCCCGCTCCACCTACCGGCAGCGGGCCCTCTTCCGCCCCCACGGACTGGCCGGACACGCCTACTGGTGGAGCGTGTCCCCCTTCCACGCGATCGTCTTCGGCGGCATGGCCCGCAACATCACGCGGCGCGCCTTGCAGGAGGCGGCCCGGCCCGGGGTGGATTGAGGGGCCGCCCCCGGTCACGACCGGCCGGGACGGTCGTCGATGACGATCACCGTACGGCCCCGGGCCGCCTGCGCCGAGCCCGCGCCCTGGCGGTCGTCCGGGCGGACGGTGTCCACGACGTCGGCGATGCGCTCGTAGAACTTCCTGGCCAGAGCACAGTCGCCGGGGTCGCCGCCGGGACTCTGGTGCATGACGGCGTCCAGGGCGGTGAGGATCGCCATCAGACTGCGCCCGGACACGATGACGCGCGCCTGGCCGTCCTCCCCGGCCGACACCTCGCCCGGCACCCTGAAGTGGGCGTTCCGCGCGGCCTGCTCCACGATGTACGCCCAGGTGTCGCGGTGGCACACCAGCTCCGCGGCGCCGATCCCCGCGGCCCTTTCCAGCCGCTTCTCCGGCGTCTTCTCATCGGCTTCCGACTCCACGGCTGTGCCGGCCTCCACACCCGGGGCCCTGACGGGAACGGGGTCGGGGCGCGGCGTCCGTACGGTGTTGCGCGGCCCGGTGGGACCTTCGGCGGCCTCCCGGCAGGCGGCCCTCAGCTCCTGCCGCAGCGCCTCGTTCTCCCGGCGGGTCTCCGCGACGTCCTCGCGCACCTCGGTCAGCGCGCGCCGCAGCTCGCGCAGCTCTTCATGCAGGTCACCCAGCCTGCCACCCAGGCCGCCGCCGAGTTCCTGCCGCAGCCCGTCGTTCTGCCGGCGCAGTTCCTGAAACCCTTCCCGGAGCGTCTTGCACATCTCGCTCCGCAGGCCGGCTATCGCCTCTCCGAGCTTCCTCAGTGGCTCCTCATCCGTCGGCTTCCCCCACCTGAACATGCGGCTCCTCGCCCCTGCGGTCAGTCCGTCGAGCGGAACCGTTCAAGGATCCCGGCCCGTTCACGGAGGAGGAGAGAAGTCCGTTAGGGGTGTCTTGTTCCCGTCGCCCGGCCGTCCGGAACGGCCCGGTTGCACGAGCCGCACCGGACGTCCCCGAGAATGCGGGGATGCGCGCGATACCTGACCAACCGTTTCTCGAAGCCGGCCGGCCGCACTGGGCCGCGGTGAGCGCCGACGGGCTCTGGCTGGCCACACAGGCCTCCGGGACGGGGCCCGGCGGCGGGTCGCAGATGGCGGTCTACCGGAAGAGCGACTTCTCCCTGTGGGACCTCGTGGAGGTCGACCACTCCGTGGATGCGTTTGCGTTCCACCCGGTCCTCCCGCTGTTCGCGATCTCCACCGAATGGGGCGAGGAGTGGAATCGCCGGGGCGGCCTGTTCCTCTACGAGCCGCAGGCGCGGCGCCTCGTCTCCTTCCCCGTCACCGGTGCGGGCGTGACGGCGTTGCGCTGGCTCGACGAGCGCAGGCTGCAAGTGACCTTCTCCGTACCGGACCTCTCCTACGAGCGGGACGGCGAGGACGCCTTCGCGCAGTGCGTCATCGAGCGCGACGCATGGCTCGGCGTCGAGGACGGCGAGATCGACCTGGGGACGCGGAAGGCCGTGGCGAACGAGGACGTGGACTGGGGCCCGCCGCTGGAGCCCGGCTACCGGGTGGGCGACCGCCTCGTCGCCCTGGCTGCCGAGGCGGGGCAGACTTGGGCGTTCCGGGACACCGTCATGGCAGTGGAAGCGCTGCGGGACGGCCGGGTGCTCTGCAGCCTGCTCAGCAGCAGCCTGCTGGAATGCTGGTCGGCCGCGGGCTCCCTGCTGTGGTCCGTGCCCGTGCCCGAGGACTCCTTCCAGCGCTCCGGCTGCCAGATGTATGTGGCGCCGGACGAGCACACGGCGTGGGTCACCGTGCTCGTCGGGACCAGTGACAACCGGCGGACGATCCTCCAGCGGGTCGACCTCGCGGACGGCACGGTCGTCGCCGAGCACTGGCTCGACTTCCCGGCCCGGCTCTCCGCGCGGGCCGACGGCGCGTGGGCCGCCCGCGACTCGCGCGACCTGTTCCCGCCGGCCAGGTGGCCGCCCTCCGAGACGCCCGTGTTCACGCCCACGGGCCGCCGGCTGGGCACCGTGGCGCTGGGGGAGTGCGACAGGTCCTTCGAGTTCGGCATCCGCCGCTCTCCGCACCTGCTCTTCCTGCAAGGCGACGGCGATGAGCCCCGTCCTGAGAAGTGGGTGGTCGAGGCCACTCCCCGGGGCATCGAGCCCCTGTTCCCGCTGCGGTGGGAGGAGAGCCCCGCCGGACACATCGCCGGCGGGCCCGGCGTGTACGTCGAGGACGGCCCGGGACCGGGGGTCGTCCACGTCGCCGCCACCACCGAAGGGCCGTTCCTGCTCCGCCGGGCGCTGCCCCACGGCGAGGTGGTGTGGGCGCACCGCATGGATGCGGAGGTCCGGGCGGTGGACGCCGGGGGCGGGCTCCTCTACGCGGTGACCGGCGCGAAGGAACTGCTGACCCTGCGGCCGGCCGACGGCGAGGTGGTACGCCGCCGGCCGACAGCCGTGCGCGCGCACGACTTCACTCCCATGAGCCTGAGCGTCACACCGGGCGGGGGAGTGGTCATCGGAACGGCCGAGGGACGGATCCTCGTGCTCGACCGACCGGAAGAGCCGGAAGAGCCGGAGGGTCCGGAGGCGCCGGAAGAGTCTTGAGAGCCGGAAGGGCTCTGAACGACGCTCCACTAGGCCGGCCGCCGGCCTTCCAGGGCCGGGGCAGGTAGCAGGCGTCGGCCGGGACCGCGTGCGGCGCCCGGCACACGGGCCACGGCGGGCCGTCCGGGCGCCCCCTGACCGGCCGTCCGCGGCGTCCCGCGGTGCCGGCACCTACTTCTGCACCTCGCGGACCCAGGCCGTGAGCCCTGCCAGGAAACCCGCCCGCTCGTCGGCCGACAGCCCGTCCAGGGCGCGCAGCAGCGGCTCGGTGCGCCGGACGATGAAGGTTTCGAGGGGCGGGCGGAACTCCTCGGCCAGGGAGACCAGCACGCGGCGGCGGTTCGCCGGGTCCTCGGCGCGTTCCACGATCCCGGCCCGGCTCAGACCGCCGACCAGGTCGCTGGCGGTGGGCAGCGACACCTGGAGCCGCCGGGCGATCTCGCTGACGGTCAGCGGCCGGCCGGCCAGCAGCTGGGGCAGGACCGCGCCGTGACGGGGGGTCAGCCCGTGGGTCTCCATCGCCTCGCGCAGCGGCGCCGGCATCAGTCCCCGAACCACCGCTCCTCGGTAGAACGGCTCCAACAGCGGTACGAGGCCGACGACTTCGAGATCGGCCGGTGTCGGCTTCCGCGGGGTCTTCCCGGCCTCTGGGGTGTGCTGCATACTACGAGTGTATATGGTTTTGATCTCCAAACTATTTGGATAATCGAAGAATAAGCGAAGGGTCTCGCCATGACGTCGATCAGCTACAGCGATGCGCTCAACGATGCTCTGGAACGGATGGACGACCTCGGGTACGAGCGCGGGCAGGGCGTCGACCTCGCCAACCACGGCCCCATGGGCGCCGAGGCGCTCGCCCTGCTCGGGCAGGAGGACGAGGTTGCCCGCTGGGTGGTGCGCTACCGCAAGGCGATGGAGCACCACGAGCCCCCGGCCGCCCGCTTCGCCCTGGACCCCGCGGACGAGTCCTCGTGGCGCCCCGCCCTCGGGGCCTTCGACCGGGCCGGGGACTGGGAGCGCCTCTTCGCCCGCGAACTGGCCGGCGCCCACTGGCGCGAGGTCCTCGTCCGCTGGTGGCCGCGCCTGATCCCGGGCCTGTTCGCCGGCCTGACCCACGGACTCATCCGCACCGCCCACGCCGTACGAGGCCTGTACGCGGCCGCCGACAGGCCGACCCCCCTCCAGCTGAACGAGCTCGCCCGCGGCCTGGCCTACTGGGCCGCCCGGTACGCCGAACTCCCCGGCCACCCACGGCTCGGCGGCTCCTACGACCTGCACGCCGCGGTCGCCGCACTGCCCCGCGTGGCCCCGGACGGCCCGATGGGCCCGGGCGTCGCCCGCCGGCGCCTGGACACGCTCGACCGGCTGCCCGGCTACGACGAGTCGCTGGGCCGGCTCGCCCCGGAGCAGGCACCCCGGCTGCTGAGCGAGATGACCCTCCGGTTCGCCGACGTCTACCTCGGCCACCCCGAGGTGTTCCCGGTCCCGCTGGTCCACGGCGTCACCGCCCCCGCCGCCGTCCGCATCGTGCTCCCGCACCTGCCGTACGCACTGCACGAGCCGACCCTGGCCCGGCTCTGGCAGGTGCACACCGCCTTCCTGCTGGCCTTCACCACCGACCGGCGCGAGGAGGGCACGGACGCCTGGCGAGCGGAGGCGGGGGACCTGCCCCCGCTGGACGAACTGGGCGCCCGCGCCGCCGAACACGGCGACGAGCACGTCATCAAGTTCACCGAGGCGTGCCTGCGCGAGTACGCCCTGCGCCCCGACCCGCGCTACCCGGCCGCCGCCTACGCCGCGCAGCGGCGCATCACCCGCCTGGACGACGGCGGCGCGGTGGGACAGGTCTGAGCGGCCGCGGGGGCCTTCGGCGGCGCCTGCGCCGCAGGTGCCGCTAGTCGCCGTCGCCGCCGGTGGAGCGCAATTGCCGCCGGTAGCCGGCGATGTCGATGCGGTCGTCGGCGAAGTCCCTCAGGAGCGCCTGGTAGGTGGCCGCCCGCTTTTCCGCCGGCAAGGGTCGCCCATTCATCAGGCGCTCCCGGGCCCGCAGCCTCGCCTGGTGCTCGTCGTCCCAGTTGCGGAGCGTCCACGACGCCTCGCCCTCGTCGTGGGCGGAGAACAGGAACACCACGACGCACAGGCACAGGAAGCAGACGGTCGTCAGGATCCGGCCGACGTCGTGCAGCACCACCCCGGCCACCAGGACCGTGCCGAACACGAAGCCCGCCTTCAGCAGGCCTCCCCGGAGGGTTGCCAGGTCGGCCGGGATCCACTTCCGCGGGCTGCGGAGGGGTGGTCGATAGGCGGCGCCCAGCCGTACGGCCTTCGGCAGCCGGGCGGCGTAGGCCGCCAGGGTCGGCAAGGGCATGTGCCAGGAGATCGTCGCGGCCATGGACGGCCAGGTCGCGCCCCATACGAGCCAGGCCGCCGAGACCGGCAGCACACCCCAGGCCCCCAGCCACAGGGTCACGCGGCCGGCCGCCCCCAGCCGGGCCGCGGGTGTGCACCTGGCGACCTCGTAGGCGGCCCACTGACGCTCGGATTCGGCATGGGCGGCCGCGAGGGCGCGGGCTTTCTCCTCCCGGGCCGCTTGTCCGGCCCGCTGCTGCGCATCGTGGGCTGCCTGCCGCGCGAGCCGCTCCGCATCGACTGCGGCGTACGCGGCGAAGTCGGTGCGCACGAGCCGCCCGACGGGGGAGCCCGGATCGCCGCCCGCCGCGCACAACTGGTCGTACCATCCGACGCTTCCGGCGGCGGGCGGCACCACACGCCCGAGGGCGGTACGGATCCATTCGCCGGCCAGGGGATCGGGCAGGAGCGCCGCCAGCAGGAAGCCCCGCGCGCCGCCCTCGGCCCACTCCCGGGCGGGAGCCGGCCAGTGGACCACCGCCCCGGCCGCCTGTCGCCAGGCCTCCCAGGCGTCCTCCCACGCCTCCTGCGTCCCGCGCAGGCCGCGCAGTTCGGTGAAGGCCGCCAGGGCGTCCAGCAGCCCGCCCGCGCAGAGGTCCCGGTAGACCTCCGAAGCCGGGCCGTCGGTGTCCAGGCGGCCTTGCAAGCACGCCGTGGCCAGCGACTCCATGGTCACGCGCGTGCCCTTCCAGACCGCCTCCCCGTCCGGGTCGAGCCAGCCCAGCAGGTGCAGGACCTTCAGATCGGGCGTCAGGTTCCGGGCCGTCAGCCGGCGGTCGATCAGGTTGCGCCGGCCCTCGACGTCGTCGCTGAACGGGTCGTCGAACTGCTGCAGCCACGCCAGCAGATCGCGCCGGCCTTCGGTGGGCCCCGACGCGGTGCCCGTGCGGTCGAAGAACTGCTGCCGGGCGGCGGTCCAGTGCGCGCGGACGGTCCGCGCCAGGTCCCGCGGCGTCGAGTGCAGCACCCCGGCCAGGGCGAGCGGCTTCCTCGCCCGCGTGGCCGGCGACAGTTCGGTGACGAGCGGCGCGGCCCCGGCATGACGGGTGACGGCGTCGGCGAAGGACGCGTCGTCGAGCAGGGTCCTTCCCTTGACCGCCTCCAGCCGCTGATGCCGCCAGTTGCGGGGAGCCTCCGCCACGACGCCCAGCAGCAGACCTTCGGCGAAGAGCGCGGCGCCGGACATGCCCTGCCACGGCGAATTGCCGCCGGCCGGCTCCGGCGAGACATCCTTGACGTCCAGGACGTACCGGTTGCGGACGAAGCCCGACCCGGGGCGCAGCGCGCACTCGATGTGCTCGACGTCCACGCCCCGGGACTTGTCGTGCTGGGCGCGGGGGAAACCCATGGCCTGGCAGCCGCGGAGAGGCGAGTCGTCCGTCAGCCGCGCCCAGTGCACCGGGGACAGCCGGGCGGCGGTCTCCGGCCGGACGAGGTCGCTGCCGGAGAGCAGCAGGGCGGCGTCGCACGCCCCCTCTCCTCGCCACACGACCCGGGCGCGGTGGCTGCCCGTGCCGCTCACCACCGTCACCCGCGCCTCGGGCGCGTCCCCGAGGACGTGGGCGGCGGTGAGGACCAGCCGCGGCGTCAGCAGATAGCCGCTGCCCCGGCCGCCGGTGATGTGCACGGCGGCGACGCGGTCGTGCTCGGGGCCCACCGGCCGGCCGGCACGTAAGGATCCGCTCACAGCGGGCCGGCACCGGCGAGGCCGGACACGTCACCCTCGTCGTCGTCGGAGATGAGCACGGGCGTCCCGTCGGCCAGGACGGGTTCGAGGGTGAGCGACACGCGGTGCGTGCGCGTCCGGCTCACACCGGCGTCGGTCTCCCCGGAGACGACGAAGGCGCGTATCCCGCCCCGCGCACGGGCGTCCTTGCGCAGTTCGACGGTGAACTCCAGCGCGATCGGCCCCACCTTGAAGGTGACGTCGCTTCCGGCGCCCTGAGCGGCGGCACTCATCAACTCGTCCCGCACGGCCTGCACCGCCTCGGCGAGCTCCATGTCCCCGGACCCCAACGCATCCCCCTCGTGCTGTCGTTCGTCTCGAAAATATGCTGACCCAGAGTAAAGCAGGTGGGTGTCCCATACCCCCGAGGTGTCCCATACCCCGAGGTGTCTCATACCCCGAGGTGTCTCATACCCCCGGGGCGGCGGCCTCCAGGTCGTCGATGCTGCCCGACATGATCGTTCGCACGTGCTCGGTGATGTGCTCCGCGGGCCAGTCCCACCAGGCCACCGCCAGCAGCCGGGCGACGTCCTCGGCACCGTAGCGGGTGCGGATGAGGCGGGCCGGGTTGCCGCCGACGATCCCGTAGTCGGGCACGTCCGCAGTGACGACCGAGCCCGAGCCGATGATCGCGCCGTGCCCGATCCGCACACCGGGCATGACCGTGGTGCCGTAGCCGAACCAGACGTCGTTGCCGACGACGGTGTCGCCGCGCCCCGGCAGGCCGGTGAGCAGGTCGAAGTGGTCCGCCCACGAACCGCCCATGGTGGGGAAGGGGAAGGTCGACGGGCCGTCCATGCGGTGGTTGGCGCCGTTCATGATGAACCGCACCCCCGTGCCCAGCGCGCAGAACTTGCCGATGACCAGCTTCTCCGGCCCGTAGTGGTAGAGCACGTTGCGCGTCTCGAACGCGGTCGCGTCGTCCGGGTCGTCGTAGTAGGAGTACTCCCCGACCTCGATCAAGGCGGACTTCACCAGGGGCTTGAGCAGCACCACCCGGGGCTGGCCGGGCATCGGGTGGAGCACGGTCGGATCGGCGGGAACGGGCATGGTTGATCATTCCTTACGGAGGACGTACCGGTTCCCGTCCATGATCGCAGCGCCGGTTCCGGCCCGCTCCGGTGGCTGCCGTACCTGCGGGAACCGATCGGATGCCGGGCCGTCGAGCCTGCCGCTACGGGGTGTTGCCGCTCCGTAGCATCGGTACATGACGACGACGCAGGTCCCGGGCTACGTGTTCGACAACGAGCATGCGGACGCCGCCGAACAGCACCGCTGCCTGGCGGGTGCGTACGACGCCTTCACCACCCGCCGGCTGTCCCGCCTTCCCCTCGCGCCGGGATCGGTGTGCCTGGAGGTGGGGGCGGGGGCCGGCAGTGTCGCGCGATGGCTGGCGGAAAGAGTGGCTCCGGGCGGCTCGGTGCTGGCCACGGACGTCAAGCCGCAGCACACCCCCTCCACGCCCGGCGTCGAGGTGCTCACCCACGACATCACGCGCGACCCCCTCCCGGAGGGCGCCTTCGACGTCATCCACGCCAGGCTGGTGCTCCTGCACCTGCCCGAGCGCATCGACGTGCTCCGGCGCCTGGTCGCGGCGCTCAGACCCGGAGGCTGGCTGCAGCTCGACGAGTTCGACGAGACCACGTACGGACCGCTGGTCCCGCTCGGCGCATCGGGGGACGCGGCCGCCGCGGCGTACCGGAGCTACCTCGGGGCCAAGCTCCGCCTTCTGGAATCCGCCGGCGCGGACCTCACCTGGGGGCGTTCCGCCGCCACGGCCATGCACCGGGCCGGTCTCGTCGGCATCGACGCCGAGCCGGAGGTCCAGCAGTGGCGCGCCCACTCGCCGGGAACGGCCCTGCAGGTCCACAACACGCGGCACCTGCGGGACCGGTTCCTCGCCGCGGGCATGACCGGGGAGCAGCTCGAAGAGGCGGCTGCGGCCATGCGCCACCCCGACTTCCTGGCGAGCTCCTGCCTGATGTACTCGACTCAGGGACAACGGCCGGCCGGCGAGCCCGCAGCGGGCACTTCGGCATAGCGCCCGGGAGCGTAGTCAACCGCCCCCGGGACCGGACGGGCCGGATCAGGAGTGCCAGATCTCCTTGATGCTCTTCACCTTGCCCTCGGAGTCGAGCGTGATGTCGTAGATGTTCCCGGAGCAGCTGTAGGGCGACTTCACGGCGGAGCTGTTCGTCATGCAGTCACCGGCGTGCGTCCACAGCTCTCCGACGGGGACCGTCTTGGTGGCGCCGCCACCGGTGGCCAGCTCCGCCTTCACGTTCTCCGAGAACAGGTAGTAGTTGGCCTTGCCGTCGCCGTGGTAGATCCAGTCGTTGGGCGTGCAGGCCGGCTTGGCGTCCTTGGCGGTCATCGACCCCTTGGTCGGGGGCGCGGCGACCTCGACCATCTTGTGGCCGGCCGGGAGCTTCGGCGGCTGACCGCAGTCGCCGCCGCCGTTGTCCGCGGAGCCGCTGCCTCCGTTGCCGCCGTTGCCCGTGCTCGGCTTCGCCGACGGCTGGGAGGAGGCGCCGGAGCCGGCGGCGGTGTCCTCCTCGGGCCCGCAGGCGGTGGCGGCGCTCAGCGCGGCCACGACGGCGACGGTACTGATGAGACGTCGAGTGCGAGTCATTTCTGATCCCCCGTAGTGAAATATGACGTGATCATGATCGATCGAGGGGGATTTCTACACCACGGAGCAGGTCAAGATCCAATCGGTGCGACGGGCGGTCGCCCGCAGGATCACCTGCGGCGGGCGCCGGCGCGCAGCATGGGGCGCCGGGCCCGGCTCCGGACCGCCGGGCTCAGATCACGTCCCACGGCGCGGCTTCGTACAGCCGCTTCAGCATGCGCACGGGCTCCGCGTCCGGGGGGAACCGCACGTCGTCGATGAGCGGCACGGGTGAGACGCCCACGGAGTTGCAGACGAACACCGCGTCGAAGCGCGCCACTTCGTCCAGCCGCACCGCCTGCCGCCGCCACGGCAGGCCCGCCCGGTCCAGCTCCCGCTGCAGCACCAGCATGGTGATGCCGTCCAGGGCGGGGGCCGAGGGCCAGACCACCGTATCGCCGTCGAGGAAGCCCACGTTGGTGACGGCGCCCTCGG
Organism: Streptomyces sp. KLMMK; assembly: GCF_036961605.1. Classification (NCBI taxonomy): domain Bacteria; kingdom Bacillati; phylum Actinomycetota; class Actinomycetes; order Kitasatosporales; family Streptomycetaceae; genus Streptomyces; species Streptomyces sp. KLMMK. The sequence goes on along the minus strand of NZ_JBAMDC010000005.1, from coordinate 49,364 downwards.
CCACCGTGCCGTCGGGCTCCACCAGCAGCGCCTCGTCGAAACCCGCGGCCTTCACCTGCCGCAGGTGGTAGACCTGCCCGAAGACCCCCACGTGCTTGAGGTGGGCGCTCGGCCGGGCGTACGGGACGCTGCGGACCCGCTGCGGGCCGGGTTCCGGCACGGCGGGCCGCAGGATCACCGCGGTCACCGTCCTGTCGCCCGGCTCCGGCGCATACACGTACACCCGCGCCGACGCGTCGCGCACGCCCGCCTCGTCCAGGGCGGACCGGATCCGGTCCCGCACCAGCCCGCCGTCCAGCCCCTCGCCGAAGAGCTCCTTGGTGGCCGTGTCCAGCCGGGTGAGATGGAAGTCCAGCCCGCGCACCCGCCCGTCCCGGATCTGCATGGCCGTCATGTGCCCGTAGCCGCCCATCAGCGCGAGGAACAGCGGGTCGGCATCGAGGGCACGGCCGTCGACCTGGACGTACGGGGTGGAAAGATCGTTCATGCTCACCACCGTACGTCGCGGGGGAGGGGGAGGGACGGCGGCAGCCTGCGTCGCGCTCAGCGGGCGGCGGCCTCTGCCCTGCTCACGACCCGGGCCGCGTCGTGCGCCACGCCGGTGAGCCACGCCTCGGTGTCGGCGATCAGCAGGACCGTGGCGGGATCGGCATGGGCATCCGCATCCGTACCCGCGTCGGCATCCGGCAGCTGCGCCCGCACCTGTGCCTGCGCCTGGGCGACCGCGCGCCGCAACGGGGCCGAGTCGGCCGGTGGATACGGTCCGGAGAGCTGCGGCGCGTCCGCCCCCGCCGAGCGGACGAACTCGGTGGCCCGCAGGCAGTCGTCCGCCACGCGGTCGGCCAGGGCCACGAGCAGGGCGGTCGCGTCCGCGGGCAGTTGCGCACCCTCCCCGTCCCGGCGGGCCGCGAGCAGCAGTGCGCCGCCGCTGACGGCGTGGTGGCCGGGCTGCATGGCCGTCTCCCAGGGAGGGCTCGCCCGGTCCCGGCCGGCGTGCTCCGTCCGGTACTGGGTGTGGGCCGCCTGGGCGAGGAGCATCGCGGCGTGGGCCGGGCGCAGGAGATCCGCGGAGCCGTCGCGGGTGCGGGTGGGGGCGCGATCGAGGCCGTAGCCGTAGCCGTGGTGATGGCCTTGGGCTTGTGCTTGGGCTTGTGCTTGTTCCCGGCCGGGGCCGAGGCACAGCCCGAGCGTCACGGTTCTGCACGCTTCCGCGCCCCGGACCATGAAGTTCACGACGGAGCGCCGCAGTTCGCCGCCCGCCCCCTTGGGCCACGCGAGCAGGCTCGCCGCGGCGCCCAGGGACCCTCCGACGACCACGTCGAGGAGCCGTACCGCGGGCAGGTGGCGGTCCGGGGGCAGGATCTGGGCGAAGAGCAGGATGAGGACGAGGGTCAGCGCGGCCTGTGTCCAGGCGGTGCCCAGTACGGGGCCCACGCTGAAGCCCACAAGGAACACGACGGGCGCCGCGGCGATGTAGAAGGCCGGCGTATCGCCCACCACGATGAGCATCAGCGTCGCGAGCGCCGCGCCGGCGGCCACGCCGAGGAACGTCGGTGGCAGGGCACCCCGGGTGTCCGCGGCCGAGGTGCGCATCAGGCTGATGATCGCCAGCAGCACCCAGAAGCCGTGCGGCAGGTCCAGGACACCCACGACCAGCCGTGCGACCGCCAGCGCGAAGGCGACGCGCAGGGCGTTCTGCAGGAGGACCGAGCGCGGGGTCAGATGCAGCCGCAGCCGCCGCCACCACCGGGCGGGAGGACGCAGTGCGGCGTACGGGAACGGGCCGCCCGGCCGCTGCCACCGGGCGTCGAGCGGTGCCCCGAAGGCGATCCGGGCGCCCTCGCCGGCCAGCAACGCGCCCGTGGCGGCCGCCTGGACGACGGAGTCCTGCCGCAGCCGCGGGGCCGTGACGCCCGCGAGGCGCCGGGCGCGGTCCGCACGGAAGGAGGACAAGGCGGTGGCCAACGCATCGTCGCGCGGCCCCGGGGACCCGGACCGCAGCACCCGGCCGGCGTCCCGCAAGGCCGCCGCCGTGCGGTCCAGCAGATGCGCGGCGCAGGGGTCCGGCCCCCTGGCGCCGGCGAGCAGCCGGTCCAACTGGGCCCGTACGTGCCGCACGGCCGCACGGACGTCGTAGCAGGCCCGGTCCCGCAGGGAGGCGGACGTGGGGCGCTCCGCCGGCGGCACCCGGGACAGCAGCGTCGCCTGCAACGCCTGGTAGGCCGCCTCCTGGTCCCGCCGCGCGGCGGAGCGGTCCGCGGCTTCGCCGTCACCCGCGCCGTCACCCGCACCGCAATCGGAACCGGAACTGGTCCCGGTGCCGGTCCCGGACCCGAGACCGGGGCCGGACCCGGGGCCTGCCAAGAGGCGCCCGGTGGAGGCGCAGTAGCCGGCCACGGCGTCCACCGCGTCGGCGAGGAGGACCCGGTGCGGGACCGGTTGCTCGTCGCGCCACAGGAGCCGGTCGACGAGGGCGGTCAGCAGGATCCCCACCGTGAGCCCGCCGAGCCGCTCGTCCAGCGTCTCCGGGGCGTAGGGCGGGAAGCACGGGAGCAGGTAGTACAGCTGGAAGGCGGCGGCCAGCCCGCCCAGGCGGGGGCCGCCGACCCCCAGGTAGGAGGCCGTGAAGCCCACCACGAACATGCCGGAGGCGGCGCTCCACGAGTGCGCCGCGAGCAGCGTGCCGGCGGTGACCAGGACCCAGCCGGCGGGCAGCACCGCGAGGAACGTCCGCGTCCGCTGCTCCGCGGTCCCCGGGACCTGGGAGAACAGCGTCAGCGGCAGCGCGCCGAACAGGGCGTAGAGGGCCATGCCGGGCGCGTCGAAGCCGTAGCGCAAGGCGTAGAAGCCGGTGAGCCCGGCGACGGCGGCCCAGGTCGCACGCCGGAGGTACTCCGGCCCCTGGTCCTGCCGCAGCAGCCACCGGAGCGGGCCGGTCACCACCACGACGGCTCCCGGCCGGCGGGGGGAGGCGTCACGCTCGCCACCCTAGGCGAACCACGTACCTTCGCAACCGGGAGTGATCCTTGCGAGGTCCTGCCGTCTTCGAGATCCCGGAGTGCGTTCCGGAGCACGGTGGGCAGCAGGCGCTCCAGCAACCCGGGAGCCGCTGCGGTCGTCAGTTCTCCACGGTCTGGACGCGCGGCGGATGGCCGTTCCACGTGACGAACACCGACGTCGTCTTCGTGCCGGCCATGAAGTCCACCCGGATCCAGGCGCTCTGCTTCCACACCCGCATCTGCCACCCCTCCTCCGGCGTCGCCGAGACGAGCGCGGCGGATTTCTCGCCGAGGTCGAAGACCGCTCGGCCGCCCCGGACCGGATAGCTCTTCACTTCGCCGGAGCCCGGCCGGGACTGGGCCTCGGGGCTCTGCGCCGACCCGGGTCCGGACCCGGGCGTGGACGTGTCCGGGGCCGGGGGCGCGAGTTGCTTCCCGGAAGGGGACGGGGTGCCTGGCGGCGCGGGGGAGGGCGGTGGGCCCGGGGTGCGGGCCGAGGAGGCCGGTTCGCCTATGGCCGGTGCCGCGGTGCCGGAGATCGGCAGTGCGCGCGGCGGCTCGTAGGCCGTGCCCGCCAGGACGGTGCGCACCCCGTACCAGGACACCGCCATGGCGGCCGCGGTCGCCAGCATCCACGCCAGGGCCTGCATGATTCCTCGTCTCACCTGGCTCATGGTGCCTCACTCGAATGGCGTACGGTGCGGGCCATGGCAAGACTGCTCGTGGTCGAGGACGACCCGTTCGTGCGCTCCGCCCTCATCCGGCAGCTCACCGAGGCTTCGCACACCGTGCGCAGCGTCGGGACCGCTCTCGAGGCGTTGCGCGAAGTGGCGCAGGTCGGCTTCGACCTGGTCATCCTCGACCTGGGGCTGCCGGATCTCGACGGGGCGCAGGCGCTGAAGATGCTGCGCGGCATCACCGACGTGCCGGTCATCGTGGCCACCGCCCGGGACGACGAGGCCGAGATCATCCGGCTGCTCACCGACGGTGCCGACGACTATCTGGTCAAGCCGTTCTCCGTGGCGCACCTGACCGCACGCATGGCCGCCGTACTGCGCCGGACGGGCCGGGGCGGGCCGGCGGGCGAGCCCGCGCCGTCGGCCGCGCTGCAGGTCGGCGGCCTGTCGGTCGACCCCTTGCGCCGCCTGGCGGAACTGGACGGCGTTCCCCTGGATCTGACGCGCCGTGAATTCGACCTGCTCGCCTACCTGGCCGGCCGCCCGGGCGTCGTCGTCCCGCGCAAGGAGCTCCTTGCCGAGGTCTGGCAGCAGTCCTACGGGGACGACCAGACCATCGACGTGCACCTGTCCTGGTTGCGCCGCAAGCTCGGCGAGACCGCCGCCAGCCCGCGCTACCTGCACACCGTCCGCGGGGTCGGGGTGAAGCTGGAGCCCCCGGCGGCGGGGACGGCGCTCCCGGAGCAGCCGTGAGATGGGCGCTCGTCAGGGTGTCGCTGGCCGTCACGGTGATGGTCGTGCTGGCCTTCGCCGTGCCGCTCGGCCTGGTGGTCAAAGAACTGGCCCGGGACCGCGCCTTCGCCGACGCCGAACGGCAGGCCGCCCAGATCCGGCCCGCGCTCGCCATCACCACCGACCGCGACCAACTGGAACGGGCCGTCGCCAGCTCACAGGCCGGCGGGGACGGACGGATGGCCGTCCACGTACCCGGTAACGTCGACGAACAGAACGACAGCAAGCAGAACGACAGCAAGCAGAACGACGGTGCATCGAGCGAAGGCGCATCGAACGACGGTACGCAGCAGGGTGCGGGCGCCGAAGGGCACAAGGCCTACGACATCGGCCCCCGCCGGGCCGACCCGCGGGACGTGGAGACGGCCCGCCGCGGCCGCTCCACCGTCACCTCCGTACCCGGCGGCTACGCCCTGCTGCAGCCGACGGCCCTGAGCACCGGCGAGTTCGCGGTGGTCGAGGTGTACGTGCCGCACCGCGCCGTCGGCAACGGCGTCACCACGTCCTGGGTGATCCTCGCCGGCGTGGGCCTCGGCCTGATCGCCGGTTCCCTCGTGACCGCGGACCGCCTCGGCCTGCGCCTGGTGCGCCCGGCCGAGCGGCTCGCGAAGGCGGCCGCCGAGCTGGGGGAGGGCAAGCTGGGCGTCCGGGTGCGCGAGGACGGGCCGGCGGAACTGCGGGCCGCGGCCGTCGCGTTCAACTCCATGGCCGACAAGATCGTGCAGCTGCTCTCCAACGAACGCGAGCTCGCCGCCGACCTCTCCCACCGTCTCCGTACCCCGCTCACCGTCCTGCGCCTGAACGCCGCGTCGCTCGGCGAGGGCCCGGCCGCCGAGCAGACCCGCGCCGCCGTCGCCCAGCTGGAGCGCGAGGTCGACCAGCTGATCCGCGCGGCCCGCGAGCAGGGCGAGCAGAAGGAACGGCCCACCCTCGGCTGCGATGCCAGTGAAGTGATCCGGGAACGGATGGACTTCTGGTCCGCGCTCGCCGAGGACGAGGGCCGCACGGTCCGGCTCTCGGGCGTCGACGCGACCGTACGCGTCCCCGTCGCCCGCCCCGAACTCGCCGCCGCCCTCGACGCGATGCTCGGCAACGTCTTCCGGCACACCCCCGAGGGCACCGCGTTCGCGGTCGACGTGCACCACAGCGACGACGCCGTCATCGTGCTCGTCTCCGACGCGGGCCCGGGCATCGCCGACCCGGACGCCGCGCTGCGCCGCGGCCACGGTGACGGCGGCCCCGGTTCCACCGGCCTCGGCCTGGACATCGTGCGCCGCGTCGCGGAGTCGACGGGCGGCGACGTACGGATCGGGCGGTCGGTGCTCGGCGGAACGGAGGTGCGGGTGTGGCTCTCGCCGGACGGCGGTGGTTCCAAGGGCCGTGAGCGCCGCCGCCGGCGGGTACGGCGGGGCCGGTCGCGCCGCTGACCCCGGCCCGCCCCGTCGCCGGCCCCCTCACCTCTCACCTCTCGCCTCTCACCTCTCACTCCTCATTAACCCCCGCCGATGCCTTCCTTAACTCCGCCATAAGGACCGGGCCCGGAAAGCCGATTCGACGATTTGCCGGTTTTGGTCTCGCTAGCGTGCCGCACGTACCCACCCCCCAACCCAGAACAGGCAGGCACGCGATGGGTTCCTCCGCACACCGCCGACGAGTGAGCCGCAAGGCGAAGCTCGCCGGCGCCGGCCTCGCCGCGGCGATCGCGACGGGCGCCGCGTTCACGCTCACCGGTACGGCGCAGGCCGCCTCGGTCGGCGCGGCCTTCTCCCGGACCGGCGCCTGGTCGGACGGCTACACCGGGCAGTACGTCCTCACCAACGACACCGGCAAGGACCTGGCGGGCTGGAAGCTCACCTTCGACCTCCCGGCCGGCGCGAAGATCACCTCGCTGTGGAACGGCAAGCACACGGTCAGCGGCCGCAGCGTCACCGTCGAGCCGGAGGGCTGGAACGCGACGATCGCCCCCGGCCAGTCCGTGACCGTCGGCTTCGTCGCGGCCGGCAACGGGATCGGCGCGGGTGCGGCCGACGCCCCGGCCAACTGCCGGATCAACGGCACGAAGTGCTCCGTGGACAAGGACCCCGGCCCGCAGCCGTCCACGGGGTCGACGGGGTCCACAGGCTCCACCGGGCCCACCAAGCCCACCACCCCCACGTCCGCCCCGCCCCAGCCGCAACCGCAGCCGACCGTGACCTCCCCGGCCCCCGCCGGCGCGAACGCCGCCTTCGCCCCCTACGTCGACACCTCCCTCCACCCCGCCTACGACCTCCTGGACACCGCCAAGAAGGCCGGGGTCAAGAACTTCAACCTCGCCTTCGTCACCTCCGGTGGCGGCTGCACGCCCAAGTGGGGCGGGGTCACCGACCTCGGGAACGACCCCGTCGCGCAGCAGATCGGCAAGCTGCGCCAGGCGGGCGGCGACGTACGGGTCTCCTTCGGCGGCGCCGCCGGCTCCGAACTGGGGCTCGTCTGCTCCTCCGCGGACGAACTCGCCGCCGCGTACGGCAAGGTCGTCGACGCGTACAAGCTCACCAAGGTCGACTTCGACATCGAGGGCGCGGCCCTGCCCAACGCCGCAGCCAACACCCGGCGCGCCCAGGCGATCGCCACGCTCCAGAAGAAGCACCCCGGCCTGGACGTCTCCTTCACCCTCCCGGTCATGCCCACGGGCCTCACCCAGGAGGGCGTCGACCTGGTCGGGAACGCGAAGAAGAACGGCGTCTCCGTCTCCGCGGTCAACATCATGGCGATGGACTACGGCTCGTCCTTCAACGGCGACATGGGGCAGTACGCGATCGACGCCGCCACCGCGACGCAGGCGCAGGTCAAGGGCGTGCTGGGGCTGAGCGACAAGGCCGCGTGGAAGGCCGTGGCGGTCACCCCGATGATCGGTGTCAACGACGTGGCCGCCGAGGTCTTCAAGGTCGACGACGCGGCGCAGCTGGCCGCGTTCGGCCGGTCCAAGGGGATCGGCTGGCTGTCGATGTGGTCCGCTGCGCGCGACAAGCAGTGCCCGGGCGGTGCGCAGAACTCCGCGTCCGCGACCTGCAGTTCGATCGTCCAGGACGAACTCGCCTTCACCAAGGCGTTCGCCGCCCGCAAGGGCTGACGCGCTTCCCGTTCCCCTTTCCCGCCCCTCAAGCCCCCCACGTAGCAGCCCCACACCCCCCACACCGCCCCGCACGTCCGGCACCCCCCACCTCACGGCCGGCGTGCGGGGCCACCCCTCACCCACAAGGAGACCCTCATGCGCACGCGTCACAAGGCCGTACGGATGACCCTGCTCGGCGCCGCCCCTCTCGCGCTCACCGCGCTGACCGCCGCACCGGCCCAGGCGCACGGCTCCATGACGGACCCGGTCAGCCGGGTGTCCGCCTGTTTCGCGGAGGGGCCGGAGCATCCGCGTTCGGCCGCCTGCAAGGCGATGGTCGCGGCGGGCGGCACCCAGCCCCTCTACGACTGGAACGAGGTCAACATCGGCGACGCCGCCGGGCGCCACCGCCAGATCATCCCGGACGGCAAGCTGTGCAGCGCCGGCCGCGCCAAGTACAAGGGGCTGGACCTGCCGCGCGCCGACTGGCCGGGCTCGAAGCTGGCCCCGGGCAAGCACACCTTCCGGTACCGGGCGACCGCACCGCACCGCGGCACGTTCGAGCTGTACCTCACGAAGGACGGCTACGACCCGAGGAAGCCGCTGAAGTGGTCCGACCTGGAGGCCAAGCCGTTCGCCAAGGTCACCAACCCCACGCTGAAGGAAGGGAGCTACGTCTTCGACGGCACCGTCCCGAAGCGGTCCGGCCGCCACCTCGTGTACAGCGTCTGGCAGCGCTCCGACAGCCCCGAGGCCTTCTACACCTGCTCGGACGTGGACTTCGGCGGGAAGGGGAAGGCGGCGACGGCTGAGACGGCGGCGCAGGCCGCGGCCGCAGCCCCGGCCGCGTCCGCTCCCAGCGACCGGCAGATAGCCGAGGAGGCCGGGAAGTCGACCGTCGACCACGGCGGGCACGGCGGTGACGGCCCCGGCGACAGCGGTCCGGGTGCGGGAGGCCATGGCGCGGGAGGTCACGGCGGTGCCGGGAACGAGCCCGGGTCCTCGGTGAAGGCGGCCAACGCCCCGGCCGCCCAGGGCGGGCGCCTCGCGGAGACCGGTGGCGAGGACAGTACGGCCATGCTGGCCGTCGCGGGCGCCGGTGTCCTGGCTGTCGGTTCCGCCACCTTGTTCCTGGCCGTGCGGCGCCGCTCCGCCCGCAACCACGCCTGAGGTCCGGGTCAGCTGTTGCGCTCGGGGCCGGCCGTGCGGTTCCAGGTGTCCGTCGGGCCGACCGGCACCACCACAGGAGGGTGCCTCCGGGGAGGTCGCGCGGCCCCGCGGGCGTCCTTCACGTCCGCCTCGTCGGGGTGGACGACCAGGACGGGTCCGCGGGCGTGCCGGAGGCAGTGACGGCTGACCGAGCCGTGGAGGAACCGGTGCCACAGCCCGTGGCTGCCGGCGCCCAGCACCAGCATGTCCGTGTCGTGCCGGGCGCTGGCCACCAGGGCCGGTCCCGGCTCCGCGCGGACGATCCGCGGGGCCACCCTCAGGCGGAACGGTGCGGCGCCGAGCGCCCTCTCGCACGTCTTCGTCAGGGCGCTGCGAGCCTGGGCCTCCCAGTACGCGCGGACGTCGGCCGGGGCGGGCTGCAGGGCGTCCGCCGCCTCTCCGCCCGGCGGCGACCAGGCCAGCACGGGACACAGGGCCGCGCCGTGGCGGGCCGCCTCCTGTGCGCCCTGCCTGAGCGCGGCGACACTCCCTGCCGAACCGTCCACGCCTACGACGACGCGCTCCACCGTTCGAGCCATACCGTCCGCCTCCCTCGGGATTCGTCTGTGCGCTGTACGGCAACGTGATCCACGCTACGAAGCGCCCGCCGCATCCGTATCGTCCTAATGGGTAGCAAATCGGTTGATACACCCTCCGGTCGGAGGGGGTATCCGGCGGAGCCGCCGCCCGTGAAGGCGAAGCCCGCCACCACCGTCGCCCGTCACGGACAGTGGCGGGCCGGTCGCCGATCGGCCCTGATCAGACCTGATAGCGGTCCGGGGCGAAGAGGTGCAGGTTCTCCCGGACCCAGTCCGAGGTGCGGGTCAGGCCCTCCTCCAGCCCCACCCGGGGCTGCCACCCCGCCCACTCCCGGGCCCGGCGGTTGTCCGACAGCAGCCGCTCGACCTCGCTGCCGGCGGGCCGCAGCCGCGACGGGTCCACCACGACCTTCGCGTCCCGGCCGGAGGCCCGGACCAGCGACTCGGCGAGGTCGCCGATGGAGATCTCCCGCCCGGTGCCCAGGTTGACCGCGTGTCCCACAGCCCGGTCGCAGCCGGCGAGCGCCAGGAACCCCTCGGCGGTGTCGGTGACGTAGGTGAAGTCTCGCGTCGGCGACGTGGACCCCAGCCGGATCTCCTCGGCCCCCGAGTGCAGCTGCGCGAGGATCGTGGGGATCACCGCCCGCGCCGACTGGCGCGGCCCGTAGGTGTTGAAGGGCCGCACGACCGTCACCGGCAGCTCGAAGGAGTGCGCGTAGGACAGGGCCAGCATGTCCGCGCCGATCTTCGAGGCGGAGTACGGCGACTGCGGCTGCAGCGGGTGCTCCTCGCTGATCGGCGCGGTCAGGGCCGTGCCGTACACCTCGCTGGTCGAGGTGTGCACCATGCGCCGCACGCCGTGGCGGCGGCAGGCCGCGGCCACGTTCTCCGTACCGGCCACGTTGGTCTGCACGTACGCCTCCGGCGACGCGTAGCTGTACGGGATGCCGATGAGCGCCGCCAGGTGGAAGACGGTGTCGCATCCTGCCACCGCGTCCATCACGCGCCCGGCGTCGCGGACGTCACCGGCGAGCGTCTCCACCGGCGAATCGGGCCCGAGGTAGCGGGCGAGGTGGCCGCGCTCGGCGTACGGCTTGTAGTGCACGAGCACCCGCACGTGCGCCCCGCGCTCGACGAGCAGGTCGACGAGCGTCGACCCGATGAAGCCCTCGGCTCCGGTGACCAGCACGCTGCGGCCGGCCCAGTCGATGGTGTCGTTCGGTTCGGTGGTCATGCGTGGTTCCTCTCAACAGCCTGGAACGGAAGGGGATTCGCGGGGGCGCGGCCTGCCAGGCGCAGCGCCCAGGCCGCCATGAGGCCGGCCGCGAGGGCGTGGGTGCCCGGGGCCGCCGCGGTACCCATCGCGGCGAGCCGGGCCGGGTCGGCGAACAGCGGCTCGATCAGGCCGGCGAGGCGGTCGCCGGTGGCCTCGCCGTCGGGGAGCAGGAGCCCCGCGCCGGCGTCCGAGAGTACGCGGGCGTTGTGGGTCTGGTGGTCGTGCGGCGCGTGCGGGTACGGGACCAGCACCGCGGGCACGCCCACGCTCGACAGCTCCGCCACCGTCGCCGATCCCGCCCGGCACACCATCACGTCGGCGGCCGCGTAGGCGAGGTCCATCCGGTCCAGGTAGCCCACCGCGGTGGCCACCCGGTCGCCGCCCTCGGCGGCGAGGCGGGCCCGCACCTGCTCCAGCGCGCCCGGCCCGGACTTGATCACCAGGTGGACGTCCGGCCGCCCGCGCCACCGCGAGGCCAGCTGGAGCGCCGCCTCCGTCAGCCGCGCCGCGCCCAGGCTCCCGCCGTTGAACAGCACCAGCCGCGTGCTCTCCGGCACGCCGAACCAGCGGCGGGCCTCCCCGCGCAGAGCCGCCCGCCCGCCGCGGTCGAGCCCCGCGACATCGCTGACCAGCGGCATGCCGACGGTTTCCGCGCGCAGGGCCGTACGCGCCGGCAGGTGCTCGCGGGTGCGGTCGAAGGCGAGCGCGATGTGCGGGGTGAGGGTCGTGGCGAAACGGTTCGCCCTGCCGGGCACCGCATTCGACTCATGCACCAGCACCGGCCGGCGCGCCATCCGCGCCCCCAGCACCGCGGGCGCGCTCGGATAGCCGCCCATGCCCACGACGACGTGCGCACCCTGCTCCTCGATCACGCGCTGCGCCTGTCTCCCCGAGCGCAACAGATCGGCGGGGAGGAGATACCGGCGGGCCCCGAGCGAGGAATCGAAGGGGATCATGTCCACGGTGTGGAGCCGGTATCCCGCGCCCGGTATCAGACGGGTCTCCAGACCCCGTTCCGTACCGATGAAACTGATGACGGCGTGCGGCACTGCTCTGCGGAGCGCGTCGGCGACGGCCAGCCCGGGGTAGATATGACCGCCGGTCCCGCCTGCGCCGATGACCACCGAAAGGTTGTCGTCTGCTGTAGCCATGGCCGCAGCTTGGCGAAACGCCTTAAGAAGCCACTAAGAAAAACTCGACGTCTCCGTGTTCGTCGCCCTCGACCGGGTAGGGCCAGTCGGGTCAGGGCGTGCCGCGGAGCGCCGGCCGATTCCGCGGGCAGCCCCACTCAGTGGGCGCGCCGGACGGCCCACAGCGGCAGCCCCTCGAAGAAGGCCACCGCCTCCTCGCGCCAGTGAGCACGCCAGCCGGAGGCTTCCCCGGCGGCCTCCTCGGCGTGGCGGAGCATGGCGGCCCGGAGCGCGTCGTCCACGCCGTGTTCCCGGGCGATCCGGCGGATGCGGTCGATCGTTCCGGCCGTGCAGCCGGGGTCGCCGAGCGCGGACTCCAGCAGGCCGCGCTCCGCGGGCGTGGCGGCGGCCAGGACGGCGCGGACGGCGTAGCTGCGGCGGCCGGAGCGGATGTCGGAGCCCGGTGACTTCCCGATGACGTCCTCGTCGCCGAAGAGGTCGAGGTAGTCGTCGCGCATCTGTCCGCTGATGCCGGCCGGTGTCGCGTAGCGGCGCAGCCGCTCGTCGTGCCCGGCCAGATCCTCGCCGGCGGCCAGCAGCCCCAGCCGCAGCGGGGCGAGGATCGAGTACCGGGTGGTCTTGTACTCGCAGACGGTGTGCAGCAGGTCTTCGGACGGCAGGGGCTGGAAGTCGCGTTCCAGGTCGGCGATCTGGCCGGCGACGGTCTCCGCGCCCGCACGCAACTGCACCTCCAGCATGGCCTGCTTGCGCTCGGCGGGGGCGTCCGCCCCCAGCAGGACGTGCATGGACAGGAAGGACGCGAGGTCTCCCGCGAGCACGGCGAGCCCCAGCGCGGTGCCCTCGTCCCCGGGGAACTCCCGGCGGTAGGCGTAGTACGTGGACGGGCCGCCGCGGCGCACGGGCGAGTCGTCGATGATGTCGTCGTGGACCAGGCCGTGCGTCTGGAGCAGTTCGATGCTCAGCGCGGCCTCCTCCAGGCCGGGCACCTGCTCGTCGGTCACCAGCCGGGCCGCCTCGTACAGCAGGGCCACCCGCAGGCGCTTCCCGCCGCGCAGGGAGAGGTCCCGCAGGAGCTCCAGGCAGCGCGGGGTGAAGCGGCTGAGCGGCGGGGTGTCGAGGCTCTGCGCGAGGGAGTCGAAGTACGCCTCGAAGCGGCTGTCGAACCGGCGCCGGTAGCCGGCGACCCGCTGCTGGGCGGCGGCCGCGGTCGATTTATCCATGGGACCACCATTTCAGCAGGTCAGGCGCTCGGCGATGCGTCTCCATCATCGCATCGGCCCGGCAGCGGCCAGGCCGGGCGGGCGCCGGCCGTGACGCGCCGGAACCGGCCGGTGCGCTAACTCCGGCTGTTCATGAAGCCGATGACGACGGCCCCCCACCAGCAGATCTGCGAGACGAGGGCGGTGGCGCCGCCCCAGGCCAGGAGCCGCGGTGCGGGAGACGCGGAGGCCCGTTCGGCCATGCGCTTGTCGAGGAGGCCCGCCTGCAGGCCGTTGAGGCCGAGGAGGAGCACCAGCACCAGCTTGACGGCGGTGAGCGTGGAGGACGGGCTGGGGTGGAGCAGCATGCCGCTGAGGACGAGTCCCACGAGACCGGCCCAGATGGGCAGGTGCAGCCGGCCCGCGCTGCCGAGGGCCTCCTGGAGGCTGCAGCGGCCCGTGATCCACAGCAGGCCGTAGTAGTCGGCGACCAGCACGGCGCCGAAGCCGAGGACGAGGCTCGCGAGGTGGACGAAGAGCGCGGCGGTGTGGAGCGTCGCGTCGGCCGTCAGGTGGAAGGAGATCCACACGCAGGCCGCCCAGGCCGCGCACAGCATGAGCGCGGCACCGGCCACCGTCCACCAGGAGTCGTACAGGCTCAGCGGCCGTGCGTGGCGGGCGCCGGAGGCGGGGGTGCGGGTCTGTTCAGGCGGGCGGACGACGGACAGGGGCGTCTCGGACGGAAGAGCGGACACGCGGAATTTCTCCCAACACAGGCCCTGGCGGCGGACGCAGGACCTTACAGCGGAAAGGCTTGTCGATGACCGGCCGTGCGTTATCGGCTTGTTGCCGGAATGAGACTTTCTCGGGGAAGGGCCGGGCTCGGTGCCCGATAAACCTGAACACTCTCGGGAGGAAATCGCAAGCTTCGCAGGTCATGAAGGGAATGGGCGGCTATTGATCCGTATGCATTCCGGGCCGTGCGGCGAATTGGCGGTCGCGGAACGGCGAACGCTCTTCTGGGGAATGTGTGACGCGGTACATTCCTTGGGCGGGTGCGTGAGCACGCATGAGCAGGGGGTTTCGGACTGCCCTTCACGGGCGGCCCGAAACCCCCGTGGAATCAGCCCCTCAGCGGCCCCTCACAGGTGAAGTCCGCCGTTCCCGCGGGGCGGTCCGGCCAGAGGTCGACCTTGCCGAAGGAGCAGTTCATGTCCGCGAAGTTGTTGGTGCCCTTCTTCGTGCGGTCGAGGATGAAGTAGTCGACCGTCCCGGACATGTCCTTGAAGACCAGGTCGGGGCTGCCCGGGCCGCTCAGGTTGGCGGTGATGCGGCCGGTGCAGGTGAAGCGGGGGCGCTCCGGGGCCTCGTTGGTGCGGCATTCGGGCGCGATGCCGGTGGTGGCCTGGAAGGAGGCGCGGACCGTGGCGGGGTGGCCGGCGTCCAGCCCGCCGACGGGCGTGAACGAGGTGTCCGGCACGTACAGGTCCTTGACCTTGGCGATCTGCTGGTCGAGGAAGGTGTCGTACGCGCGCTGCAGGCCCGTGTCCCGGCCGAGCCGGTCGCGCCAGGCGTCGAAGCCCGCGACGTCGTTCGCGCGGAGCAGGCCGTACATCTCCTTGAGCAGCGAGGGGCGCTCCGTCCACAGGAACTCGAAGAACGTGCCCGCATAGGAGTAGAAGCGGAAGCCGTCCCGGTCGTACTCCGCGTGCAGCAGCTCGTACACGCTCATGCGCGGCTTGGTGCCGCCCGCCGTGTCGTTGATGATGCTCTGGACCAGGGACTTGCGGACCTTGATGCCCTCGCCCCGGGTGGCGCCGTCGAAGAACTCGGCCGTGCCCTCGTCCATGGCGGTGGTGCGGTCGCCCTGGTACCACGGGCCCTCGCCGAAGGAGCCGGGGACGGCCCAGCGGCCGTTGAGGTAGTGCGTGTACTCGTGCCGGAAGAGCTCCTCCAGCGTGAGCGTGGAGTCCTGGGGGACGCGCCGCTCGTACGTGTAGAAGGTGGCGCCGTTCTCGATGTAGACGCCGCCGTTGTTGGTGCCCATGCCGGTCAGCAGCGGGTGGTAGACCTCGTAGTCGGCGCGGGAGGCGTACAGCACGATGTTGAGCGTGGTGTTGGTGTCGCCGGCCAGCGGCTGCTCGGTGCCCAGGACCCGGTGGAACTGCGCCTTGACCTGCTTGCTCGCGTAGTAGAGGCGGTCGACGGTGGCGCGTGGCAGGGCCGTGCGGACCTTGATGGCGCCGTTGTCGTACGTGTAGGCCGACGGGAAGATGCGGCGCTCGATGTCGGCCTTGCACACCCCGTACTGCTTGCAGGCGTCGAACTCGATCAGCCAGGTGACGACCTTGGCCCAGGGCTCGCTGCCCTCGCCGAAGTTGCGGGTCGTGGTGGCCAGCAGCCCGCCGAGGTCGGAGGTGATCTGCCCCTTGAGCGCGTCGATCTGGCCCATCCGCCCGTACTCCCCGACGGCGTCGCGCACCACCCAGGCGTTGGACGTGCCCTTGAGGTGGGTGTAGCCGGCGAAGGCCTTGAAGGCCGCGCGGTAGGAGGCGTCGGCCGTGACGGCGGCGTGGAAGGCGGTGTCGTGGTTGCCCGGGTAGACGCCCAGGTAGTTGAGGGAGAGCGCGGCGAGCGCGGCGCCGGCCCAGGAAGTGTCCTTGGCGGTGTCGGGGTGCGCGGCGTCCATGGTGGCCAGGACGCGCTTGACGAGCGGCAACTGGTGCCGGCGCAGCCCCGGGGCACTGGCCGCGTAGAGGGCCTCGCGCAGGGTCTCGGCGTTGGTGCGGGTCACCTCGAAGGTGCGCGAGGCGGTGCCGAAGGCGGACACCGCGCGGCGTATCGCCTCCACGGTCGGCGCGTCGGTGAGGTCGATCTCGCTGCGGGAGAAGTCGTGGTACGCGACGGCGTGGAGGTAGGTGAACATCTCCAGCAGGTGGCTGCTGTTCTTGCCGTCGTGCGCCGCTGCCAGGCCCTCGATCCGGCGGGAGACCGCCTGGACGTGCGGCCTCGACATGACCGGGACCAGCCGCTGGTCCCAGGTCCAGATGAGCGTACGCAGGCAGCCGTCGGCGGTGACGGCCCGGTCGGCGAGGAAGTCGGCGAACTGCTCGGGGGAGAGGCGCGTGATGCCGTCGAGCGTGCACGGCACGGCGGTGCCGCCGAGGGTGGCGCGGGGCGGTGCGGCCGTGGGCTTCGGCTTGGCGGTGAGAGCGCCGGGGACGCGGCCGTGCGTGAGGCCGCCGGGTGCGGTGGGGGAAGCGGCGGCCGGCTCGGGCGCATCGGCCAGCCGGGTGACCTCGTCGAAGGGGTTGGGCGTGGGGGTGTCCTGCCGCACGCCCGCCGCCGGCGCCGGGGCGGAAGCGGCGGAGGACGGCTTGGGGGCGGGCGAGGGGGAGTCCGCGTGAACGGGCTGGACGGCGGTGGCGCAGAGCGCCGTGGCTATGGCGGTGGTGAGCAGCGATGCGCGCAGGGATCTGCGCAGCGATCTGGAGTGGGACACCGATGACTCCTGTGTGGGAGGTGTGGGTTGCCGCGCGTACGCGAAGTGAGGGTGTGCGCACGGCAACAGCGGAGGAAGTGGCGCAGGGAGTTGTTCAACTGCCGTTTGCCAGAAGAGACGTGGGAGTCTGCTGCTGCGCCATGTCATGCGTAACGTAGTAATGTGAAATGGTACTGACAACCCCTCAGGCGCTACAGGTTGTCCATGACGGCGAAATGGCAGGCCACTTCCCGTGGTTCGCCCGGCACGGCGACCCGCAGCAGCGGCGCCTCGGTCCGGCAGATCTCCTGCGCCTTGGGGCAGCGCGGGTGGAACGTGCAGCCGGGCGGGGGAGCCGCCGGGCTCGGCAGGTCGCCGAGCAGGGTGATCCGCTCGCGCGTCCGCTCGGCGGCCGGGTCCGGCAGCGGCACCGCCGAGAGCAGGGCCTGGGTGTACGGATGGGCCGGGGCCGCGTACACGCGCTCCTTGGGGCCGACTTCGACGATCCGTCCCAGGTACATCACGGCCACCCGGTCGCACACCCGCTTCACCACCGACAGGTCGTGGGCGATGAAGAGGTAGGCGAGCCCGAGCTCACGCTGGAGGCGCTCCATCAGGTTGACGATCTGGGCCTGCACGGAGACGTCCAGGGCCGAGACCGGCTCGTCGGCGACGATCAGGCGCGGCCCGGTCGCCAGCGCGCGGGCGATGCCGATGCGCTGCGCCTGCCCGCCGGAGAACTCGTGCGGATAGCGGTCGATGTGCTCGGGGATGAGCCCGACCAGTTCCATCAGCTCCGCCGCCCGCTTGCGTGCGCCCGCCGCCGGCACGCCCTGGACCAGCAGCGGGTCGGCGATGATGCGGGCCACGGTCTGGCGCGGGTTGAGGGAGGAGTGCGGGTCCTGGAAGACCATCTGCAGGTCCTTGCGCAGCGGCTTGAGCTCGCGCCTGCCGAGGCGGCTGATGTCGCGGCCGTCGTAGGTGATCGACCCCGTGGTCGGCTCCAGGAGCCGTACGATCATGCGGCCGGTGGTCGACTTGCCGCAGCCGGACTCGCCCACCAGGCCCAGGGTCTCGCCCGCCGCCAGATCGAAGGAGACGCCGTCGACGGCCCGGACGGGCGCCGCGCGGCCCCGCTTGCCGGGGAAGGTCATGGTCACGTCCCGTACGGACAGCAGGGGTGCGGTTCGGGTGGTCATCGGGTGCCTCCCGGCACGGGGGAGGCGGTGTGCAGGGGCAGGTGGCAGGAGACCAGATGCCCCCTGGAAGGCCGGAGTCCGGGCCGGGTGGCGGCGCAGTGCTCGCGCTCGGCCGGTGCCGCTGCGGCGGCGCGCGGGCAGCGCGGTGCGAAGGCGCAGCCCGGGGCCGGGTCCAGCAGCGAGGGCGGGCTGCCGGGGATGGCCCGCAGGGGTGCGTCGTCGCCGTCGTCGAGGCGGGGGAGCGAGTCGATCAGCCCGCGGGTGTAGGGGTGGCCGGGGTCGGTGAACAGCGTGTCGACCGGGGCCTGTTCGGCCGCCCTGCCGCCGTACATTACGAGGACCTCGCGGGCGACGCGGGCGACGACGCCGAGGTCGTGCGTGATCATGACGACGGCGAGTCCGCGCTGTTCCTGCAGGCGGGCGATCAGCTCCAGGATCTGTGCCTGGACGGTGACGTCGAGGGCGGTGGTCGGCTCGTCGGCGATGAGCAGGTCGGGCTCGCAGGCGAGGGCCATGGCGATCATCACGCGCTGGCGCATGCCCCCGGAGAACCGGTGCGGGTGTTCGCCGGCCCGCCGTGCGGGCTCGGGGATGCCGACTTCCGCGAGCATCTCGACGGCCCGTCTGCGGGCCGCCGCCCTGCGGGAGCCGAAGTGGACCCGGTGGTGTTCGGCGATCTGCTCGCCGACCGTGTAGTAGGGGTGGAGGCTGGAGAGCGGGTCCTGGAAGATCATCGCCATGCGGCGGCCGCGCAGCCGGTTCAGCTCGCGCTCGGGCAGGCCGGTCAGCTCACGGCCGTCGAGGGCGATGGAGCCGCTGACCCGGGCGCCGGTGTGCAGCCCCATCACGGCCAGGGAGGTGACGGACTTGCCGGAGCCGGACTCGCCGACGATGCCGAGCGTCTGCCCGCGGCGCACCGCGAAGCTCAGGGAGTCCACGGCCCGTACGTCCCCGTGCCGGGTGGGGAACGTGACGGTCAGGTCCGTGACGGACAGCAAAGGCTGTTCCTGCGGAGCGGCTGGGGCGGCTGGGGCGGCTGGGGCGGCTGGGATGGCCATCAGTACCTCACTCGCGGGTCGACGACGGCGTAGAGCAGGTCGACGACCAGGTTGGCGACGACGATGAAGGCGGCCGCCATCAGCGTGACGCCGAGGATGACCGGCTGGTCGCCGGTGGACAGCGCGCCGTAGAAGAGCCGGCCGATCCCCGGGAGCCCGAAGATCGACTCGGTGATGACGGCGCCCGCGAGCAGCCCGCCCAGGTCCATGCCGAAGAGGGTCAGGACCGGCGTCATGCCGGCCCGCAGCCCGTGTTTGACGACGACGGTGCGGCGCGGCAGGCCCTTGGCGCGGGCGGTGCGGATGTACGGCTCCGCCATTGTCTCGATCATCGAACTGCGGCTCTGGCGGGCGTACATGGCGGCGTAGAGCACGGCCAGCGCCAGCCAGGGCAGGAGCAGGTTGGACGCCCAGCGCAGGGGGTCGTCGCCCAGGGGCACGTACTGCGGGTACGGCAGCAGCCCGGCCGTCCGGATCAGGCCGTGGATCAGCATCATC
This sequence comes from Streptomyces sp. KLMMK, assembly GCF_036961605.1. Taxonomy (NCBI): domain Bacteria; kingdom Bacillati; phylum Actinomycetota; class Actinomycetes; order Kitasatosporales; family Streptomycetaceae; genus Streptomyces; species Streptomyces sp. KLMMK. Next base: position 30,195 of record NZ_JBAMDC010000005.1, on the reverse strand, counting down.
GAGGTGAAGTAGACCGGCAGGGAGGCCGCGGCGACGGCGCCGACCATCAGGGCGCGGTCGGTGAGGGTGTCCTTGCGCAGGGCCGCGGTGACGCCGGCGCTCAGGCCGAGCGTCAGCCACAGCACGGCCGCGCCCAGCGCCAGGGAGGCGGAGACCGGCAGGCGGTCCGTCAGCAGGTCCCAGACGGCCTCGGAGTTCTCGTAGGAGTAGCCGAGGCAGGGGAAGTCGCAGTGCAGGGCGTACCGGCCGCTGCCCATGGTGCGGCCGGTGAAGATGCCGGTGACGAAGTCCGCGAACTGCCGCCACAGCGGCCGGTCCAGGCCCATGTGGGCGCGGATGGCCTCCAGGCGGTCGGTGCTGCAGGACTTGCCGCAGGCGGCGGCCGCGGGGTCGGAGGGCAGCACGTAGAAGACGGTGAAGGTGACGGCGGCGATGGCGACGAGCACGCCGGCGACGGCCAGCAGGCGGCGGCCGAGGTAGAGGGTCATGTGCGGCCGCTCCTCGGGTCGAGGACGTCGCGCAGCGCGTCGCCGAGCAGGGTGAAGGCGAGGACGGTCAGGAACAGGCAGGTGCTCGGGACGACGAAGTACATGGGGTCCGTGTCGTAGAAGGCGACGCTCTCGGCGATCATCTGGCCCCAGGAGGGGGTGGGCGGGCGGACGCCGACGCCCAGGTAGCTCAGGGCCGCCTCGGTGGCGATCATGCCGGGGACGATGAGGGTGGTGCAGGCGATGACGGGCCCGGCGACGCCGGGGAGGATGTCGCGGGTGAGGATGCGCCAGGGCCCGGAGCCGCCGACGCGCGCGGCGTCGACGTATTCGCGGTGCCGGAGCGAGAGGGTCTGGCCGCGTACGACGCGGGCGACGCCCGGCCAGCCGAACAGGCCGATGACGGCGGTCATCAGCAGGATGCGGTTGACGTCCTTGGCCACCGACATCATCGCGATCATGAAGATGAGGGAGGGGAAGGACATCGTGAGGTCCATGAGGCGGGAGAGGACGGCGTCGGTGCGGCCGCCGAAGTAGCCCGCCGTGATACCGGCCGCCGTCCCGGCGAGCACGACGATCGCGGTGGCGGTGAGGGCGATCAGCAGCGACACCTGGGCGCCGTGCACGACCCGGGCGAACAGGTCGCGGCCGGTGACGGGTTCGACGCCGAGCCAGTGGTCGGCGGAGATGCCGCCCAGCGGGCCGAGGGGCCGGCCGCCGAGGTAGGGGTCGACGGCGGTTTTGTCGAACTCCTCGGGCGACCAGCCGGCGAGCGAGCTCAGCAGCGGGGCGCCCGCCGCCATCAGCAGGAAGAGCGCGACGACGGCGAGAGAGACCTTGACGGCGGTGCGGCGGCGCAGTTCGGCGCGGGCCAGCTGCCAGGGGCCGCTGCCCCCGGGGACGGCCGCCGGGGCGGGTGGGGTGGTGTTTGCGGTGGTGGTCATGGCGTGCCGGCCCTCAGTCCCGGCCCTTGGCGGGGTCCTTGAGACCGACCGTGGCGTAGTCGATCTGGCCGCCGAAGGAGGTGTGCCCGTACGCTCCCGCGATGTTGGTGCCCAGGACCAGCGGCCACCGCCGGACGAGCACCGGGACGGCCGGCGCCTGGGCGAGGATCTGCCCGTCGAGCTGCTGCCAGGCCCCGGCGGCCTCCTTGGCGTCCGTCATGGCGGCGATCGCGTCCATCCGCTTCATCGTCGCGTCGTCGCGGAAGAGGGAGTGGTTGCCGGAGTTGCCCTTCTCCTTGATGAAGCGGCCGTCGAAGACGAAGGGCAGGAAGGTGGAGCCGGAGGGGTAGTCGGGGCACCAGCCGGTGTAGACCATGTCGGTGCGGTTCTTCGTGTCGCCGATCGTGGCGTAGAAGGCGGACGGGTCCACGGTCTCGATGGTGACCTTGATGCCGGCCCGGGCCAGGGCCTGCTGAATGGCCTCGGCCCGGCCCTTGTCACCGGCCGACGCGGTGATCTCCGTCGTGAAGCCGCCGGACTTTCCGGCCTCCTTCAGCAGCTGCTTCGCCTTCTCCGGGTCGCCTGTCGCGGGGACCTTGAGGGTGTCGGGCTGCTTGCCGCCGAAGAGGGACGCCGGCATGTAGGCGGTCGACGGGTCGTTGAAGGCGGGGCCGCCGGAGGAGGTGAGGACGGCGTCCCGGTCGAGGGCGTACTGCACGGCCTGCCGGACCTTCGGGTTGTCGAAGGGAGCCCGGCCGGTGTGCATCTGGACCATGTCGGTGCAGTTGGTGGACTCGGCGAGCAGCCGCTCCCGCACTCCGGCGTCGGGCAGGACCTTCGCGGCGCTCTCCGGCCGCAGGGCGCCCCAGGAGACGGCGGAGGCGTCCGCGCCCTGGCTCGCTATCAGCCGGTCGTCGATCTGGTTGGCCTTCAGGCCCATCATGACGACCAGCTTGTCCGGGTACGCCTTGCGGACTTCGTCCGTCGCGGGGTCCCAGTGCTCGTTGCGGACGAGGACGAGCTTCTTGCCGCGCGCGTAGGAGCCGACTTTGTACGGGCCGGAGGAGAACGGCCGGTTGTCGTACTGCGGGCCCTTGTCCTGCGCCTGCGGTACGGGCGCGAAGGCGGGCATGACCGTGGCGTTGGGGAACTCGGCGAAGGGCTTGCGCAGTTCGAAGACGATGGTGCGGTCGTCCGGCGTCCTGACGGAGTCGAGGTGCTTGCCCTGGGCGGGGCCCCGGTAGCCCTCGGCTCCCACGAGGTAGCGGGCGGCGTAGTCGGCGCCGCCGGGCAGGTCGGGGGAGAAGGACCGCTCGACGTTGTACTTGACGTCCTGCGCGGTGACGGGTGAGCCGTCCTCGTACTTCACACCCGGCTTGAGGTGGAACGTCCACGTCCTGGCGTCGGCGGACGGCGTGCCCAGGTCGGTGGCGAGGTCGGGGACCAGCCCGCCGCCCTGCGCTCCGGGCGCGGCCTTGTACGTGACCAGGGTGCGGTAGAGGAGCCGGGTCCCGAAGTCCATGTCGTTCATGACCCAGTTGCGGGCCGGGTCGAGGTGGGTGAAGTCCTGGTTGGACAGCACCGTCAGCGTGCCGCCCTTCTGCGGGGTGCCGCCGATCGTCTTGCCCTCGTGGGCGGCGGCGGGGTTCTTCCCGCCGTCCTTGCCGCCGGCCGACCGCTTTCCGCCGGAACAACCGGCCGTCCCCAGGGCGAGGGAGGCCGCCAGCACGGTGGCCATGGCAGTACACGTGCGCTTGTTCATCAGTGGTCACTCCGTGAACAGTCGAACAGCCGGACGGCTGAAATGTGACCCGTAACATAGTAATGTGAAATTGCACTGACAAGGCGTCAGTCGCTCCGTTACCCACCTGTGTCCGAGGGGGAGTCCCGTGCAGGAACCCGCAGTTGCCGCGATCCGTACGGTCAGTCATGACCTGCCGGTTTCGGCCGAGTTCGAGGCGTTCATGGCGAACAGCTGGGCGGCGACGCCGTTGCCCGCCGAGATCCGGCTGCCCGTGGCCGGCCTCGCCGCGGCGCGCCGCGCGAAGCTGTCGGCACGCTTTCCCGGCGAGCGGCTGATCGTGCCCGCGGGCGAGTTCAAGGTCCGCTCCAACGACTGCGATTACCGCTTCCGCCCGCACAGCGCCTACGCCTGGCTGACCGGCCTGACCGGCGAGGATCAGGCCGGGCACGTGCTGGTCCTGGAGCCCGACGGCCCGCACCGGCACGAGGCGGTGCTGTACGTGCGGCCGCGGTCGCCGCGCGCCGGCGAGGAGTTCTACCGCGACCGGCGCTACGGCGAGTTCTGGGTCGGCCGCCGCCCGGACCTCGCCGAGGCCGAGCGCATGACCGGCATCCGCTGCGTGCACCGGGGGGAGTACGACCGGCTGCCGCCGGGCCGCGACGCGTCCGGCGACGGCGAACTCGCCGCCGCCCTGAGCGAACTGCGCCTGGTCAAGGACGCGTGGGAGGTCGGGCAGCTGCAGCTCGCCGTGGACCACACCACCGCCGGCTTCGAGGACGTCGTGCGGGCGCTGCCCCGTGCCCTCGCCCACCCGCGCGGCGAGCGGTGGATCGAGGGCGTCTTCGGCCTGCGGGCCCGCGCCGAGGGCAACGGCCCCGGCTACGAGACCATCGCGGCCTCCGGCGCGCACGCGTGCGTGCTGCACTGGATACGCAACGACGGCCGCCTCGACCCCCGTGAACTCCTCCTCCTGGACGCGGGGGTCGAGACCGACACCCTCTACACCTCCGACATCACTCGCACCCTGCCGCTGTCCGGACGTTTCTCGCCCGTCCAGCGGCAGGTCTACGAACTCGTCCTCGCCGCCCAGGACGCGGGCATGGCGGCCCTCAAGCCGGGGGCGAGCTTCCGCGACTTCCACCGCGCCGGCATGCGGGTCATCGCCGAAGGGCTCGCCGAGTGGGGCGTGCTCAAGAGCGCCGAAGGCGACTTCCACCGCCGGTACACCCTGTGCAGCAGCGGCCACATGCTCGGCCTGGACGTCCACGACTGCGCCCAGGCGCGGGCGGACGCCTACCTCGACGGCGTCCTGGAGGAGGGGCAGGTCCTCACCGTCGAGCCCGGGCTCTACCTCCAGCCCGACGACGAGACGCTGCCGGCCGAACTGCGCGGCATCGGCGTACGGATCGAGGACGACCTGGTCATCACCGCCGACGGGGCCCGGCTGATGTCGCACGCGCTGCCCCGCACGCCCGACGCGGTCGAGGCGTGGATGGGGGAACTCCTCGCGGGATAGGGGGAGGGGGCAGGCGAATCGTCAACCACAAGGTACGGACCGGCTCTTGGCAGCATGCAGTGCAATGTGAAATATTACTGACGTGCTCATGAGCAACTCCTCCTCGGACGTCATCGTCGTCGGAGCGGGTGTCGTCGGCGCCGCCTGCGCCTACTACGCCGCTCGCAGCGGCCTCTCCGTCACCGTGGTCGACCGCGGCCCCGTCGCCGGCGGAACCACGGGCGCCGGAGAGGGAAACCTCCTGGTCTCCGACAAGGAACCCGGACCGGAGCTCGAACTGGCCCTGCTCTCCACGCGGTTGTGGCACGAGCTGGCCCAGGAGCTCCCGGCCCGGATCGAGTACGAGGCCAAGGGCGGCCTCGTCGTCGCCTCCGACGCCTCCGCCATGGCCGCGCTGCGGAAGTTCGCCGCCGCGCAGGCCGGGGCGGGCGTCACGGCCGAGGAGGTCCCGGCCGACCGGCTGCACGACGTGGAGCCGCACCTGGCCCCCGGCCTGGGAGGCGGCTTCCGCTATCCGCAGGACGCCCAGGTCCAGCCCGCCCTCGCCGCCGCCCACCTGCTGCGCGCCTCCGGCGCACGGGTGCGTACCGGAGAGGAGGTCACCGCCGTCCTCACCGGCACCGACGGCGGGGTGCGGGGCGTGCGCACCGCGGCCGGCGAGCTGCACGCCCCCTTCGTCGTCAACGCCGCCGGCACCTGGGGCGGCGAGGTCGCCCGGCTCGCCGGCGGGCACCTGCCCGTACTGCCCCGCCGGGGTTTCGTGCTCGTCACCGAACCGCTGCCGCGCGTGGTGCGGCACAAGGTCTACGCGGCCGACTACGTCGCCGACGTGGCCAGCGGCTCGGCGGCGCTGCAGACCTCCGCGGTGGTCGAGGGCACCCCGGCCGGCCCGGTCCTGATCGGCGCCAGCCGTGAACGGGTCGGCTTCGACCGGACCCTGTCGGTGGAGGTGCTCCGGCGCCTGGCCGCCCAGGCCACGGCCCTGTTCCCGGTGCTGGCCGGGGTGCGGGCCATCCGCACGTACGCCGGCTTCCGCCCGTACCTTCCCGACCACCTGCCCGCCATAGGCTCCGACCCCCGCGTCCCCGGGCTGCTGCACGCCTGCGGCCACGAAGGCGCGGGGATCGGGCTCGCCCCCGCCACCGGCCTGGCCGTCGCCCGGCAGCTGACGGGCGGCGAACCCCCGCTCGGCCTCGGCCCGTTCCGCCCCGGCCGCTTCGCCCCGGCCGCCTGAACCTCCGCCTCCCGAACCTCCGCCTCCCCGAACCTCCGACGCTCGAACTCCCGTCCCGCGCCCGCCCGTTGCTCCGAACCGTCCCGAGAGGAGGCCCGCACGTGGCCCGTACACCCGCCGACCTGGTCAGGGCGGAGCCCGACCCGCCCTTCGAGATCACCTTCGACGGCCGTACGGTCACCGCCCTGCCCGGCCAGTCCGTGGCCGCCGCCCTGTGGGCGGCGGGCATCCTCGCCTGGCGCACCACCCGCTACGGCGGCCGCCCCCGCGGGGCCTTCTGCGGCATCGGGCAGTGCTACGACTGCCTCGCCACCGTCAACGGCGAGCCCAACCGCCGGGCCTGCCTGGTGCCCGCCCGGCCCGGGGACGCGATCACCACCCAGGAAGGACACGGCCGTGCCGGGCTCGCCGTCTGAACCGTACGACCTCGCCGTGATCGGCGCGGGACCCGCCGGCCTCGCCGGAGCCGCCACCGCCGCCCGGCTCGGCCTGTCCGTCGCCGTCCTGGACGCCGCCGCACAGGTGGGCGGCCAGTACTTCCGCCACCCCGCCCCGGGCCTGGGCGCCGCGCACCCGCAGGCCCTCCACCACGACTGGGCCGCCTTCACCGAGCTGCGAGCGCGCTTCGAGGTGAGCGGCGCCGCGCACTTGGCCGGGCACCACGTGTGGGCCGTCACGCGGCAGGACGGCGAGGAGGGGTGGAGCGTGCACGCGCTCGTGGGCGAAGAGGGCGGCGCGCACGTCGGCCGCGAGGGCGGTACGGCCCCCGGCGATGACGGCGCCCTCGCCGACGGCAGCCGGGACGGCAGCCGAGACGGCACGGGCAGCGGCCGCGGCGGCGCAGGCGGCTCCGGCAGCGGAAACGGCGAGGCTCCGGATACCCGCAGCGGCAGCTGCAGCGGCGCCGGCAGTGACAGCCAAGACCGCACCCCAGCGGGCCTCAGCGGCGAACGAGAGCGCGAGCGCCCCGTGCGCCTGCACGCCCGCGCCGTGCTCTTCGCCACCGGCGCGGGCGAGCGGCAGCTGCCCTTCCCCGGGTGGACCCTGCCCGGCGTCGTCGGGGCCGGCGGCGCCCAGGCCATGCTGAAGTCCGGGCTCGTCCTGCCCGGGCAGCGGATCGTCGTCGCGGGCAGCGGTCCGCTGCTGCTCGCCGTCGCCTCCTCGCTCGCCGCCGCCGGCGCCCGCGTCCCCGCGGTGGCCGAGGCGTCCGGCTACCTCGGCTACGCCCGCCGACCGGGTGCCCTGGCGGCCAACCCCCGCAAGCTCCTCGAAGCCGCCGTCCACGGCACGGCACTCCTGCGCCACCGCATCCCGCTGCACACCCGCAGCGCGGTCACCGAGGTGCACGGCATCGACCGCGTCGAGGCCGTCACCGTCTCCCGGCTCGACCGCGACTGGCGCCCCGTGCCCGGCACGGGCCGCCGCATCGCCTGCGACGCCCTGGCCGTCGGCCACGGGCTCGCGCCGCAGACCGAACCGGCCACCGGACTCGGCTGCGCGACCCGCCGTACGCCCGACGGCACGCACGCCCTCGTCCTGGACGGCCTCCAGGAGACCTCGGTGCCCGGCCTGTGGGCCGCCGGAGAGGCCGGCGGGACCGGAGGCTGGCAACTCGCCCGCGTCGAGGGCGAGCTGGCGGGCATCGCGGTGGCCGCCCGGCTGCGGGCGCTCCCCGCGCTCACCCGGAGCCGGCACGTACGGGACCTGGCCCGGCGCCGCGACCGCATGCGCGCCTTCGCCGACGCCATGGCCGCCGCCCACGCCCCCGGCCCCGGCTGGAGCGCATGGCTCGACGACGACACCGACGTCTGCCGCTGCGAGGAGGTGACCGCCGGAAGCATCCGCGAGGCCGTCACCGGCCTCGGAGCCCGGGACGCCCGGACCGTCAAGCTCCTCACCCGGGCCGGCATGGGCTGGTGCCAGGGCCGGATGTGCGGCGCGGCCGTGGCCTGCCTCGCGGCGTCCGGTACGGCGCAGGGGACCGTACCGCCGTCCGCCGAGCGCAGGCCGCTCGCCGTGCCCGTACCACTGGGATCCCTCGCCGCCGGGCCCGAGGAACCCGGAGAGGCCTGAACCACCGCACCACCGCACCGCCGCGGCACCGCCCCACCCGCGCTCGCGCACGTCCCACGCCATAGAACGCCATAGAAGGGTTATCGGTATGACCGCCTCCTCCTGGACCCCCGACCGCCCCTGGCGCGGCATCATGGCCGCCACCGCCCTCCCGCTGCGCGCGGACCTCTCCGTTGACTACGACGCCTACGCCGAACACGTCCGCAGGCTCGTCGAGAACGGGTGCGACGGCGTCGTCCCCAACGGCTCCCTCGGCGAGTACCAGACCCTCACCCCGCAGGAGCGCGCCCGCGTCGTACGCACCGCCGTCGAGGCGGCCGGGGACGGGGCGCGGGTGATGCCCGGCGTCGCCGCCTACGGCAGCGCCGAGGCGCGCCACTGGGCGGAGCAGGCCGCCGAGGCGGGCTGCGGCTCCGTCCTGCTGCTGCCGCCGAACGCCTACCGCGCCGACGAACACACCGTCCGCGCCCACTACACGGAGGTCGCCGCGGCCGGGATACCGGTCGTCGCCTACAACAACCCCATCGACACGAAGGTCGACCTGACCCCGGCCCTGCTGGCCCGGCTGCACGCCGACGGCACCATCGTGGCCGTCAAGGAGTTCACCGGCGACGTCCGGCGCGCCTACGAGATCGCCGAACTCGCCCCCGAGCTTGACCTGCTGATCGGCGCGGACGACGTCCTCCTCGAACTCGCCGCCGCCGGCGCCGTCGGCTGGATCGCCGGATACCCCAACGCCTTCCCCACCACCTGCGCCGCGCTCTACCGCGCCGCCGTCGCCGGGGACCTCCGGACGGCACTGCCCCTCTACCGCTCGCTGCACCCGCTCCTGCGCTGGGACTCGAAGACCGAGTTCGTGCAGGCCATCAAGCTCTCCATGGACATCACCGGCCACCACGGCGGCCCCACCCGCCCGCCGCGCCTCCCGCTCACGGGCGAGAGCGAGGCCGCGGTGCGCGCCGCCACGGAGAAGGCCGTCGCCGACGGGCACCACTGACCGCCGCCGGCTTCCGGGTCCTCCTTCTCTCCCGCTGTTCCCCGCTGCCGACAGGAAAGGACATCCGTGCGTACCCGTCATGTCTTCCATGCCGTCGACTCGCACACCGAGGGCATGCCCACGCGCGTCATCACCGGTGGCGTCGGCGTGATCCCCGGCGCCACCATAGCCGAGCGCCGGCTCCACTTCATCGAGCACATGGACCACCTGCGCACGCTCCTGATGTACGAGCCGCGCGGCCACGCCTCGATGAGCGGCGCGATCCTGCAGCCCCCCACCCGGCCCGACGCCGACTACGGGGTCCTCTACATCGAGGTCTCCGGGGTCCTGCCGATGTGCGGGCACGGCACCATCGGGGTCGCCACGGTGCTCGTCGAGACGGGCATGGTGCCGGTCAGCGAACCGGTGACCACCGTGCGCCTCGACACCCCGTCCGGCCCGGTCACCGTCGACGTCCAGGTCGAGGACGGCGCGGCCAAGTCCGCCACGCTCGTCAACGTGCCCTCCTTCAGCGTCGGTCTCGACCGCAAGGCCGACGTCCCCGGCTACGGGACGGTCACCTACGACCTCGCCTTCGGCGGCAACTTCTACGCCTTCGTCGAACTCGACGCCCTGGGGCTGCCCTTCGACCGGGCCCGCAAGGACGACCTGCTCGCCGCCGGGCTCGCCGTCATGGAGGCGGTCAACGCCTCGCCGGACCGGCCCGTCCACCCCGAACACCCCGAGATCAGCGGCCTCAAGCACGTCTACCTCGCCGCGCCCGGCTCGGACGCCCGCCACTCCCGGCACGCCATGGCCATCCACCCCGGATGGTTCGACCGTTCCCCCTGCGGCACGGGCACCTCCGCCCGGATGGCACAGCTGCACGCCCGCGGCGCGCTCCCGCTCGACAGGGACTTCGTCAACGAGTCCTTCATCGGCACGCGGTTCACCGGCCGCCTGGTGGGGGAGACGCAGGTCGGCGGAGTGCCGGCGGTCGTGCCCGCCATCACCGGCCGCGCCTGGATCACCGGCACCGCCCAGTACTTCCTCGACCCGGACGACCCCTTCCCCGGAGGTTTCCTCCTGTGACCGCCGCCCCGACCTCCTTCGCCTCGCACAACCCGGCCGACCCGTCCGACGTCGTCTGCGACGTGCCCGCCTCCGGTGCCTCCGGCGCCGCCGAGGCCGTCGAGCAGGCCCGTGCCGCCCAGCCCGGCTGGCTGCGGGCCGGTGCCGCCGCCCGCTCCTCCGCGCTCTCCGCCGTCGCCGCGGCGATCGATGCCGCGGCCGGCGAACTCGCCGCCCTGGCCGTGCGCGAGGTGGGCAAGCCCCTCGCCGAGGCGCGCGCCGAGGTGGCCCGTACGGCCGCGATCTGGCGGTACTACGCCCAGGCCCCCTACGAGCCGACCGGCGCCGTCCACGAGACGGCCGGCGGCCCCGGCCTGCTGCTGACCCGGCGCCGCCCGCACGGCGTCGCCGGCCTCATCACGCCCTGGAACTTCCCCTTCGCCATCCCCTCCTGGAAGGCCGCGCCCGCGCTCGCGGCCGGCAACGCGGTGGTCCTCAAGCCCGCGCCCGAGGCCACCGCGTGCGCCCTGCGCCTCGCCGAGCTCGTCCAGCAGGCGGTGCCCGCCGCGGTGTTCACGGTCGTGCCCGGCGGCGCCACCGAGGGGAACGCCGTCCTCGCGACCGCCGACGCCGTCTCCTTCACCGGCTCCACCGCCGTCGGCGGCGTGGTCACCCGGGACACCACCGCCCGGGGCATCCCGGTCCAGGCCGAGACGGGCGGACTCAACGCGGCGATCGTCCTGCCCGACGCCGACATCGGCCGGGCGGCGGCCCACATCGCCGCGGCCGTCGCCGGATACGCCGGGCAGAAGTGCACGGCGACCAGCCGGGTGATCGCCGTCGGCGCGGCCCTCAATCCCCTGCGCGAGGCCCTTGCCGACGCCCTGCGCGCCCTGCCCGTGGGCGACCCGGCCGACCCGGACACCGTGTGCGGCCCCCTCATCTCGGCCCGGGCCCGGGGACGCTTCGACCAGGCCCTGTCCGGCGCCTCCGTCCTGGCCGCCGGCGCCGCTCCGGAGGGCCCCGGCTGGTACGCGGCGCCCACCGTGGCCGAAAAGGTCCCGGCCGGCCACCGGCTGCTCACCGAAGAGGTCTTCGCCCCAGTCGCCGCCCTGCTGCCCGCGGACGACCTGGCGCACGCCGTACGGATCAGCAACTCCGTTCCGTACGGCCTGGTCACCTCGGTCCACACCGGCGGGCTCGAGGCGGCGCTGCACGGTCTCGACGGCCTCGACACGGGCATGATCCGCGTCAACGCCCCTTCCACGGGCGTCGACTTCCACCTGCCGTTCGGCGGCACCAAGGCCTCCGGGCACGGCCCGCGCGAGCAGGGCCGCGCGGCCCTGGAGTTCTACACCTCCAGCCGGACCTACACCCTCGCTCCCTGAGAAAGATGTGACATTGTACGCTCGTTGGTCCGTCCAGGTACGGACCAGCCGGGGGCGCGGCTGCGCACGTACCGCGGACGCGGCTGCCGGACCTCGGCCGCCGCACCGGCGACGAAGGGACACGGGACCATGGGCCACCTCAAGCAGCGCACTCTCATCACCGCCACCGAGCGGCTGCGCGACCAGGTCGCCCACGCCTTGCGGGCCGCGCTCATCTCCGGCGAACTCCACCCGGGCGAGGTCTACTCCGCGCCGCAGCTCGCGGAGGACTTCGGTATCTCCGCGACCCCGGTGCGCGAGGCCATGCTCGATCTCGCCCGCGAGGGCCTGGTCGAGCCGGTCCGCAACAAGGGGTTCCGGGTGACCGAGGTCAACGAGCGCGACCTGGACCAGTACACCGAGATCCGCACGCTCATCGAGGTCCCCACGACCGGCCGTGTCACGCGCACCGCCGCCCGCGAGGACCTCGAAGCGCTCCGCCCGGTCGCCGAGGAGATCGTGCGCGCCGCCCGCGATCACGACCTCATCGGCTACCTGGAGGCCGACCGGCGGTTCCACCTCACCCTGCTGGCCCTCTCCGGCAACGAACGCCTCGTCGAGACCGTCGGCGACCTGCGCAAGCGCTCGCGCCTGTACGGGCTGACCGCGCTCGACCGGCGCGGCGAACTCATCCCCTCCGCCGAGGAACACCTCGAACTGCTCGACCTGATGCTGGCCGGCGACGCCGAGGGCGCCGAGCAGTGCATGGCACGGCACCTCGGACACGTGCGCTCCCTGTGGGCGAAGGGGAGCAGCGACAAGGACTCATGACCGCGCGCGGGAGGCCGGCGGCTTCGGCGCGCGCGAGAAGGAGGGCGGACATGCGCACCTCACCCCTGATCGCGGCGGCCCTCGCCGGCTGCCTGGCGGTCCCCGCGACGGCCCGGGCGTCGTCCCCCGCCCGGCCCCCGTCCGCACGCGCCTGTGCGCTCAAGGGCGCGACGGGCTGGACGGACGAGGGCCACGACACCGACCCCGTCCGCTTCCGGCGAGCCACCGGCACGCACCGCGTCCTGACCCTGTTCGCCGACTTCCCCGACGCACCGGCCACCGGACCCACCGCCCCGTACGCCGCCCACCTCGCCCCCGCCGCCGACTGGCTGCGCAAGGCCTCCTACGGGCGGGCGCGGCTGGAGGTCACGCCGCTGCACCGCTGGATCCGGATGCCGGCGCCCTCCGCCTCCTACGGCTTCCAGCGCGGCCTCACCTTCGAGGCCCACGAGCGCTACCTCCGCGACGCGGTCACGGCTGCCGACCCGTACGCGGACTTCTCCCGCTACGACATGGTGTACGTCGTCCCCGCGAGAGAAGCGTCCGCGATCTCCTTCTCCCCGACCTACCTCTTCGACCCCGCCACCCCCGGCGTCACGGCCGACGGCTCCCGCATCCGATGGGCCGTCACCTTCGGGCAGGACATGTGGCGCTGGGGGCACAAGGTCGCCGCCCACGAGACCGGCCATGTCTTCGGCCTGCCCGACCTCTACGCCTTCACGGGCGAGACCCACCGCCACGTCGGCGGCTGGGACCTCATGGGCAACATCGCCGGCACCGCCCCGCAGTACCTCGGCTGGCACTCCTGGAAGCTCGGCTGGACGCGGGACGACCAGGTCGCCTGCCTCGCCGCCCCCGGCCGGCGCACGGTCCGGCTGACCCCGGTGGAGCGGCCGGGAGGCACCAAGATCGCGGTGGTGCGCACGGGCCCGGCGACGGCCTACGTCGCCGAGTCACGGCGCGCCGAGGGCAACGACGAGGACGCGCCCTCGGCCGGCGTCCTCATCTACGAGGTCGACTCCGCCACCCCCACCGGAGAAGGACCGGTCCGCGTCGTGAGGACCCGGGCCCACGCCCCCGGGGAGTCCTTCACCGATCCGGTGGCGGGAGTCCGCATCGACGTGGTCGCGGGCGGCCGCGCCGGGGACGTGGTGCGCGTCGTCCGCCTGTCGCCCCGGGCGTTGTCAGTGGTCGGTGCGACGATCGTTCCGAACGCCACCGCCGCCTCGCCGCGGCCGCGTGTCGTGCCCCCTGGAGCGAGGAAGAGGAGCAAGTCCCGTGCGCATCGTGGTCAGTGAGTTCATGAGCCTGGACGGCGTCGTGCAGGCCCCCGGCGGCCCCGAGGAGGACACCGACGGCGGGTTCGCCCACGGCGGCTGGTCGCACCCGTTCTTCGACCCGGAGACGGTGGGCGGCGCCTTCGACGACGCGCTGTCCGGCGCCGAGGCGCTGCTGTTCGGCCGCCGCACCTGGCAGACGATGGCCGCGGCGTGGCCCGAGCGGGCCGGGGACCCGTTCGCCGACCGGATGAACGCCATCCCCAAGTACGTCGTGTCCGAGACGCTGAGCGACGCCGACCTGACCTGGGACAGGACCACGCGCATCCCCGGCGGCGAGGCCGTCGCCCGCATCCGGGAGCTGCGCGCGAAGGAGGGCGGCGACCTGCTGGTCATGGGGAGCCCCACGCTCGTGCGCACCCTCCTGAGCGAGGGTCTCGTCGACGAACTCCGCCTCATGATCATGCCGGTGCTCCTCGGCGGCGGAAAGTCGGTCTTCCCCGAGGACGGTGCGCAGCACACGCTGGAACTGGTCTCGGCGGTCACCAGCAGCGCGGGGGTGCAGGTGAGCACGTACCGGCCGGTCGCCGGCGGGCAGTAGGACAGCGGCCCGCCGGGCCGGGCCCTCGGCCTTGATCCGCTCCGGGTCAGACGATCGGGGAGACGGGGTTCGGGAGTACGAGGATGTCCTGGCCTTGGAGGGAGACGGCCAAGGTGCCGTTCCCATTCACCCCGACCACACCCCCCAGGACGGAGGAGTTGATTTCGGCGTGTGCAGGTGCTGCTGCCAGTGCCGCCGACCCGGCGGTGAGCAGGGCGGTGGCGGCGAAAGCGATCAGGACGCGCTGGACGGTGGCCTTCATGGACTCTCCCTGGGTGATCAGGCGCGGGGCGAGTCGAGTTTCTTTCCGTCCGGTAGTCCGACAAACGGTGGCCGCTCGGTGCGCGGCAGTGTGCGCCCGGCGCACTCATAACTCCCTTGCGCCCCCTCGCAGGGACGGCTTTCGAGGGCGGCGCGATGCCGCACGCACCATCAGGCTCGCGGCTCCCGCGCCGGAACGGTCATGAGGCGGTGGTAGTACCCCGGAGCCTGGTGGGCTTCACCGACCGGCCGTCCGTCCACCTCCACCCACGCGTGCGCACGGAACGGGCCGGTACGCACCCCGGTGCACCAGTCGGGCCAGACGCCCCGCATCCGACACAGCAACGCGGTGGCGACCGAGCGCTGCAGACAGCCCTCTCCGGCACAGCGCGGGCTGAGCGCGGTGACCGCCTGACGGGCGTCGAGGGCCTGTTCGGCGGTGGCCGGCGCGGCCCCGTTGCGGACGGCGGTCAGGACGCGGCGGATGCGGCGGGGCGGCAGCAGGACGAGCAGCCGGGCCACGGCGACGGCCAGGAGCACCGGCGGGCGGCGGTGCCACGGGACGGCGGCGCGGTCGCCGAGCTCCGGGACCACGGCCCGGCTCATGCCGGCACCATGCCGTCGTCGCGGGTGCCCGGGGCGGAGACGGTGCTGGGCAAGCTCAGGGGCATGGAAACCTCCGGTGGCGGCTGTGCGGGGTCGAACCACGACCCGGCGGTCCCTGCCCGGGCATGGACCCGTCACGCCGGCCGGGGGCACCGTCCACCCGAAGGAGTGGTGGACGGCGGGGCGTGACGGACATCCGATGCGATCCCCGGGCCCGCGGCGCAGGCCGGCCGGCTCAAGGGAGGTGCGGCACCGCCGGGTTGACGCCCCGGCCGAGGGCGTCGAGCAGTTCGCGCTCGCGCCCGGCGCTGAGCCCGGCCCGCCGTTCCCGGTCCAGCCCCTGCTCGCGTTCCCACACCAGCGTGTCCGCCAGCAGTTCCGCCCGGGGGCGGTGGCGCAGCCCGGCGGCGAGGGCCGCGGCGCCGCCCCTGGCCGACCACCCTTCCCACCCGGGCTCGACGTGCCACATCGGCAGCGACTCCGGCCCCATGTACTCGGCCACGCCGTGGTCGAGCAGCCAGGCCGATCCGGCACGGACCAGCGGCCCGGTGTGCCCGCCCGCGCTGCGGGACATCTCGATCCACTCCTCGAACGGGAGGATGGGCCCGACGGCGTTGTACGTGCCGGTGGCTCCCGCCTCCGCGGCGTCGAGCAGCCAGGCGGCGAGGTCCCGTACGTCGATCACCTGCGTCGGCATGGCGGGCGTGTCGGGGACCAGCATCGGCCCGTGCGGATCGCGCGCGGCGCGGGCCACCCAGTAGCCGCAGCGCCCGCTCGGGTCACCGGGGCCGCCGATGAGGCCTGCGCGCGCGATGAGGAGGCGGTCGCCCACCGCGGCCGCCGACGCCTGCTCGCAGGCGGACTTCGCCTCGCCGTACAGCTCGCGGCCGACCTCGTCCCGGCCGGTCGGCGCCAGCAGCTCCGCGGACTCGTCCGCGCCCGGCAGGCCGTGGGAGGCGTAGGCGCTGACCGAGGACACGTAGGCCCAGTGCTTCGCCCTGCCGCCCAGGGCCTCCAGCGCCTCGCGGACGAAGCGGGGCTGCCACGACACCTCGACGACCGCGTCCCACTCGCGGTCGAGCAGCGGATCGTACGCCGAAGGATCGCGCCGGTCCGCGGTCACCAGCGCCGCACCGTCCGCCACTTGCCCGCTCTCGCCGCGCGCGAGACACGTCACCCGGTGGCCGCGCCCGAGCGCCTGCCGCGACACTTCCCGGCCCAACCATGCGGTCCCGCCCAGTACCAAGATCTCCATGCGGTCACTCAAGCACCGCGTACGCAGGGCACCAAGAGGGATCTGCTGCGGGCAGAGCCGGGAACCGGAGGGTCAGCAGACGGGAACGCCCGGCTTCGGGTGGCTGCGTATGACCAGGTGTGCGCCGGGCACATAGCCGTGTGACCAGGCTTCAGCCGCATTGGACCAGCCCCGGTACCACCGTCGAGCAGCGCCGCCGCCTGCCGGGCGCGGTCGGCCTCGACCCGTGCCCGCATGGCGCTTTCGTACGGGGCGAGGGCGATGCGGTGGTACGTGCTCAGGGCGCCGCCGAGCCGGCGCAGCGCGGCGGGCTCCCCGTGGCCGAGCGCCCGCGTCCAGGTCGTGGCGGGGCTCTCCCCGGCCAGGGTCGAGAACTCGGCGCGCAGCCGGCTGCGGGGTGTGGAGAGGACCCGGTCCGGTTGCGTCCGGAATCCGGCGTCGCCCCGGCCGGGGGTGAGGAAGTCGGGCGAGTAGCCCCAGGGCCGGGCCAGTTCGGTCAGCAGGCGCAAGGAGACCGACCGCCCCGCGGCGGAGCGGACGCGGCGGCGCCATGCGCCCAGGGCCAGGGGTATGCTGCCGCGCTCCTGCAGCATGTGCAGGCTGAGCAGCACCTCCCAGAAGGGGTCGAAGGCGCCGGCCACGGTGACGTTGCGCAGGGGCATGCAGTTCCGGGCGTCCGCCGTGATCCGTGCGGCGGCCTGTTCCGCAGCCCGGTTCAGCTGAGGGCGGGCACCGCCGCCGCGCCGGCAGCGGCTGATCGCGCTGTTACATCGTCCACGTCGTGTATCGGAACGGTAACCGGCTGAGGTCTTCGCGGAACGGGTTCCGTACAGGGGGGAGACGGCCCCGGGAGGGAACCGGGGCCCACAGGTGGGGGGATCTCCTATGTTCCGCAAGAGCACTGCAGCGATCGTGACGTCGGCCGTCGCCGGAGCGCTGGTACTCACCGCCTGCGGAGGAGGCGGTGACGGCAAGGACTCCTCGGCGCCGGCCTCGTCGGCCTCCGCCGGTGCTGCCGCCCGGGCGGGCGCCAACGCCGGCGCCCCGTCCGACGGGCAGGCGCCGGACTTCCTCAGCGGCACGGCGAAGAAGAACAACGCTCAGCCCATGACGGGCGACTGGGCGAACGAGCCCGGAAAGCCCGCCACGAAGCCCGAGGCGCAGCGCTGGGTGCAGCTCTCCGCGTCCAAGGCGGGCAGTCTGAACCCGGTCGTGGTCAACGGCGCCGGCTTTACCCTCTACCGCTTCGACAAGGACACCGCGAACCCGTCGAAGTCCGCCTGCAACGGCGACTGCGCGGTCACCTGGCCGCCGGTCGTCGTCGCCCAGGGCGGCAGGATCTTCCTCGACGGCGTCGACAAGTCGAAGGTCGGCACCGTCAAGCGGGACGACGGCACCCGGCAGGTCACCGTCGGCGGCTGGCCCGTCTACCGCTTCAGCAAGGACACCAAGCCCGGCGACGCCAAGGGTCAGGGGGTCGGGGGCACCTGGTTCGGCGTCACCCCCGACGGCAAGAAGGCCGGCGGCGGCGCGGGTGGGGGTACGGGGAGCGGTAGCGGTAGTGGCAGCGGCACTGGCAGCGGAGGTTCGCAGGCCAAGCCCGCCACCAGCGTCGTCCTCTTCGACAACCGCAACTTCGGCGACCCCTCCCAGGGCCTGGCCGGCAAGGGCTGCCAGAACGTGGCCCGGGACAACGTGGCCTCCTCCCTCCAGGTTCAGGGCAGCCTGAAGATCTGGTCCGGGCGCAACTGCACCGGAAAGTCCAAGGTTGTCAACGGCGATGTCGCCGACCTGGCCTCCATCGGCTTCGACAACGACATCTCCTCGGTCTTCTTCGGCTGAGGCGGGAGGGCCCGTACCGGGTCCCGGGGGGCTTGAGCCGGGCGGCGCGCGCCGCCCAGCTCAAGCCCGGTTCGCCTCGCGGCTACGGAGTTACGGCACGACCGTCCAGCGCTGACGGGCGTCGTCGCTGCACGTTTCCATCGTGACGTAGCCCGTCTCCCGCGCGGGTGCCACCAGGCACATGTGCGCGGCCTCGTTGCGGAAGCGGAGGCTGCCGTCGGCGTAGGTCTCCGCCTGCCAGCGGTGGCCCGTGCCGTCGATCTTGCTGCCGCGGTCGGTGCAGCCGTGCAGCACGGAACGGTCACCGGGGCGGGGCCGCTCCTCGTTCAGGAGGTCGACGCACCTTCCGCTGCCGTGTCCCTTGATCCGGACGAGGTTGTCGCCGCTGCCGGCGTACCGGACGTCCCAGCGCTGGCTGATGACCCCGATGTCACGCCGGCGGGTGGTCAGCGGCGTGCCGTCGTGGCCGGGCCCGGAGAAGTTGTCCAGGAAGAGGCCGTTGTACGCCCGCAACTGGACCCGCTTCTCCTCGTCCTCCCACGCGCGCTCGTCCACCGCACGGGAGTTGTCCCACCACTGCTGGGCGGGGCTGTCTCCGCACGCGAGGGCCGCGACAACCCCGTTCCCCCCACCGGTCAGGCACAGCTCCGGGTGGCGGGAGTTGCGCCAGCGCAGCGGGCCGCCGGGCGCGCCGGGGTCCTCGGGGCGCCACTGCGCCCCGGGCGCGTTGCACGGCAGCATGATGACGGACAGCGGGAGGAACGGGTTGATGCCGGGGCACAGCTCGCCGTCGGCGCGGGCGGCGAGGGCGCCGGACGCGGCTCGGGGGCTGTTGCCGCGGGCCAAGCGGTACCAGTGCCCCTGCACGGTGTCCATACGGAACCGCTGACGGAGGTTGTACCGCTGCCGGCCCGTGGTCACCCGGCCTCCGGCGGTGTCCGGAGCATCCAGGACCTGCCCGGTCGCGGCGTTCTCGAGGGCGGTGGAGAAGTTGTGCACCGGGCCGTCGGGCGCGGCCGGTACCGGAGTGGGGGCGGGTTCGAACTGGACGGGATAGTGGTCCGAGCCCCGCCCCGCGGGGATGCCCGCGTTGAACCGGGGAGTGCCGTGCGTGATCGCGTAGTCGAGCTCGCCGCCCCGCTGGTGGGTGGAGCGGCCGGGCCGGGCCAGTTGCTCGTCGGGCCGCAGGTGGAGGGTCTGCTCCCGGGCCTGCCGGTCGGTGCGGTTGCGGATGTCGAGGTTGAAGTCGCCGACCATGACCCAGTTCTCGCCGGCCCGGGTGGCGGCACGGATCCGCCTGAGCAGCGGGGCGACGTCCGCGCCGCGCGCGTGGACGTTGTAATAGACGGTGTTGCCGAACCGGAGGCCGAGGGCGCGGCGGTAGCGGTACTCATTGCGGGGCTCGTCCCGGTTGTACAGCGGGTTCTCGATGACGCGGACCTCGTCCGCGCGTGCGTGCGTGACCACCGCCAGGTTGACCCGGCCGCCGGTCCACCGGTCCCGTCTCGTGGTGCTGTCGCGCTGCGGGTCGGTCTGGAGGAAGTACACGTGGCGGCGGTGGTGGCGGTACTCCCACTGGGTGTGGTTCACCGCGCTCGGCAGGCCCGCGGGGAACGGGCCGGGGATGGGGATCGACTCACCGGTGCCGCGGTGCTGGTGCGGTTCGGCGGGCGGCCCGCTGCCCGCCTCCTGGACTGCGACCACGTTGTGGCGCATCGTCAAGGGGCCGACCTCGCCGCTCCAGCGCAGCCCGTGGTCGGAGCCCTGCATGTTGTAGGTGGCGAACGGCAGGTTGCCGCCGGACGCCGGGGCGGCCGGCCTCGTCGGCCGGTCGGCCGCCTGCGCCGTGGAGCCGCCCGGCCCGGGAGCGGCGCCGACCAGGAGTCCGGCCGCCAGCAAGGCGGAGGTGAGGGCCGCCGTCAGTCGCGATCCGCGTGGTCCGGGGCGGTCCTTGGAGGGCGGCGGTGGTAACGGTAAACGCATCGTGGTCTCCTCACGGAGCGATCGGGTACGAACAACCGCAGTAACGATCCGTTCACTGTCGGAAGGCCCGCGTCAAGGGGCTCCTCGCGCGCCACGTGCCCCCCGCGGGCGAGCGATCTGGCCGGGCGCCGGCGCCCGGCCGGATCGTCCCGGCAGGTCCGGCCGCACGAGTCTGCAAGCAGACGAACTCCCCTCCAAGGATGGGTACTTCGCCGTCATGTGGCCGACATCACCGACCAGGAGTCCGTCGGCGCAGCGGCCGAAGCCGTCCACGATGCCGACGGCCGCGGCCCGGCGCACCCTCTCGCGACGCCCTCCGCACGCTGCCAGCCTCGAGGGTCCGGCTAGCGTACGGCCATGCACCTGCACATCCGTGAATTCGCAGAATCCGACTGGCCCCAGGTGTGGGGAATCATCCGGGACGTCGTCCAGGAGCGGGAAACCTTTGTCTACGACCCGGAGATGACCGAGGCGGACGCCCGCATGTGGGTCGAGGAGCCGCCGGGGCTGACCGTCGTCGCGGTCGAGGGCGAACGCGTCCTCGGCACCGCCAAGATGGGACCGAACCGGCCGGGCCCCGGCTCCCACGTGTCCACCGCCAGTTTCATGGTGGCGGCCGACGCGCGCGGGAAGGGCGTGGGCGGGACCTTGTGCCGGTTCGCGGTGGACTGGGCGCAGGAACGCGGCTACGCGGGAATGCAGTTCAACGCCGTGGTCGAGTCCAACCACGCCGCGGTGGACCTGTACAAGCGCCTCGACTTCGCCGTCCTCGGCACCGTTCCCGGCGCGTTCATGCATCCCGAACTCGGGCCGGTGGGCCTGCATCTCATGTACCGCCAATTCTGAACGAAAGCGGCGTAATGGCGTCTGCGCGTCCGGGGCCGGCTCCGGCTCCCGAGTCGGGCCCGGTCCCGGACGGCCGAACTCGCCCTATCCAGTCGCCCTCCCCGGCAGCATCCTTTGGCACGCAAGGACTCACCGGTTCTGCGAGAGGAAGCCAGGAACATGAAGATGTCGTTCCGGTTGGTGATGGGGTTGGGCGCCGGTGTGCTGGTGGCCGGTGGAGTTCTCACGGGCGCGACGGCCTCGGCGGGCACGGCGGGAGGAGCCGTGGTGGACGCGCCGAACCTCGCGAACGGACAGGACGTCGTGAGACAGAGCACGTCCGCGGTGCAGCTCAGCACCGCGGGCGGAGCGCACACGACGGTGGTCTCGGAGTCGGTGCCCGCGGGGTCGTGGGTGCTGTCGGCCAACGCGACGCTGGTCAGTTGGGGACCCAGTGACTACACGCGCTGCATGCTGTACACGGGCAACACCAACATCGGCGGGGCGAGCGCGATCGTCGGGAGCCCCGGCCCGGGCAGCGCCGGCACGGGCACTTTCGTGACCACGGTCAGCGTCCACGGAGCCTTCACCAGCACGAGCTCCGCGACGATCAGCCTGCGCTGCGGCCACGACCAGGACCGCGCCGCGGGCGCCGCCCCCTACGTCGACCCGCAGGCGACCTTGTGGGCCCACCGGAGCGAGGGCCTCGGCCAGGCGAAACGGTAAGGCCGGGCTGCCCCGAGCCGTCATCTCCGGGGCGACACCCCGAGGTCGTGCCGCGTGGCAATCCTCATGACCGCATGCGCTCGTGTGAGGGTCCGTGACCCCGCCGGGGGCACGGCCCCGTCCCCCCATCACCGAAGGGCGGCGCAGCCGGCACCGCAGGTATCGCCGACACGGCCGGCCCCGTGGATTCCGTCACCGCGTAACCTCACCCGTCGGGGTCCTCCGACGGGGCTCCCCGTACGGAGCGGGAAAGATCGAGGCGTGGTGAGCTCGTGGTGAACGGCAGGGTGGATGCGGATGCGGATACCGGCATACGCGGAGGGGCGCTGGGCCGGGGACAGCTGCCGGCGGACCCGGGCGCGGCGCCCGCACGGCGGGCCGGCGGCAGGCCCCGGTGGCCGGGCACGGTGGCCACGATGCTGCTCACACCGGCCCTCCTTGCCGCCGTCTCGTGGCTGAACCCGCCCGATGACATGCTGCTGCTGTTCGCGGGGTTCGCCCTGACGGTGATCATCCTGATCGCCGCCTGGTGCATGTGCGGCCCGGGACCGGGCGCGGGCATGGCGATCCTCGGCTTCTTCTTCGTCCTCTTCACCGGCCCGGCTCTGGACGACTACGTCCTGGGACAGCGCGGCACCGTCCACGAGGCGCTGGTCGACGACATCTCCACGTACACCCGGAAACACAGCAGCGAAGGCCGCACCTGCTCGGTCGTATGGTCCGCTTCGGGGGAGACGCACAGAGCCGAAGTGGGCGACCGCAGGGGCTGCGACGAGAGCGTCCGGCAGGGCGACAAGGCCACGATTGTCACGGACCCGGAGGACTGGCTGAGGCCGCGCCTGGGCGGCGACGCCCCGGGGCTGTCGCCGGGCATGGCCTGGACCTGCGGGGGTCTGCTGGCCGGAATGGAGGCGTTCATCCTGTACGGCCGCTTGAGGCGGCGCCGCGCCTGACGGCCGTACGCGCGGTGTTGTCAGTGGCTGCGCCCATAGTGGGATTCCGGGCCCGTAGTGGGTTCCGGGGAGCCGGACGGGCAGCCGGACGGGGAGCCGGGCGGGCGGACGACGCCGGATCCATGTCCGGACCGATGCGCGAGGAGGCCAGGCACGTGAAAGGGACGTTCGAGGTGGACACCGGAGACGGCTGCCCGCCGCCGGGGGACGCTTCCGGGCGGGCGGCTGCGGTGCGCGAGGCGATGGAAGGGCTGCTGCAGATCCGGCGGCTGATGAACGGCCACCTCACGGACCCGGTGTCCGGCCCCGCCGACTGGGAACGGCGTCAGCCGGTGCGTGCCGTCGCCCTCGCCCTCGAAGCCGCAGGCATCCCTCCCTCCGCTCTCGACGCCGACGGGCGGCGCTCCGCGACCGGCTATCGCGTCCGCCCCGGGGAACAGCCGGGGAGCGTACGGGTCGAGTGGCTCGGCCCGCCGGGGAGCGGGGCTGCCGCCGGGCAGCACGAGGCCCTCCGGCGCTGTGCCCGCGTGCTGGAGGGCCTGGGGTGGCCGGCGCTGGAGTACCGCGGGGCACGCCGGCAGCGCTGGCTCGAAGCCGAGCCCGCCACGTAGCGAGGAGCCCGCACGCGAGGAGCCCGCACGCGAGGCGTCTCCGTGCGTCAGATGGCGGCGAGGCCACCCGGAGGCCTCCGGGACCCCCACCGGGCATGGGGAGGCGTCGCCCCGGCCGCCGCCCTCTCCACCGCCCCCGCCGCACCGCTCCCCAGGAGGTCGCGCAGCAGCCGCGTGGCGGGCAGGGCCTCGTGCAGGTACACGTGCTCTCCGCGCTGCTCGACGGCCGCGAGCAGTGCGCGGAACGTTTCATTCGCCTCCTCGGGCCGCCCGGCGCGGTGCTGGGCCTCGCCGAGCAGACCCAGATGGAGGGGGTGGCGCAAGAGGGTGCTGGAGCGGCGCAGTTCGGCCAGGGAGACGTGCATCAGGGCGAGCCCGTCGTCCTCCCACCCCGAATGCGTCAGGCCCCACCCTTCGAGCAGGCCCAGCATCGCCTTCCAGTAGAGCAGCCCGTGTTCGCCCGCCAGGCGGGCACCTTCGGCGCCGGAGGCGCGGGCCGTACGGGCGTCGCCCTCCCAGGCCGCCACGACCGCGTCCACGTAGAGGGCGAAGGACCGGTCGGAGGGCCTGCTGTCGTACTCGGTCAGGTGCAGCAGCTCGCGCCGGCGCGCCGCCGCGGTCCGCCGGTCGCCGAGGAGCCAGTGGGTGAACGTGTCGTACGAGCGGCAGGAGACGCGCGGGTCGTGCTGGAAGGTGCGGGCCAGCGCATGGCCTTCGCGGGCGTAGCGGTCCGCCATGTCGACCCCGTGCTCCAGCTCGGCCAGCGCCTGCGGCAGCCGCCCGCGGATGTGCAGCACGATGCCTTCGCCGTATGCCGCACCGAGCACCGCCACGGGCTCCCGGGTCTGTTCCGCGAGGCCGCGCAGCAGGCCGGAGAACCGCCGTGAGGCGTCGTAGCGGCCGGTCACCAGGTACGCCGCGCACAGCGCCCACAGCACCGACGGGTCCTCGGGCGCCTCGGTGGCCGAGCTGAGGGCCCGGCCGTGCGCGAGCGCCGTCTCGGCCTCGGGGTGACCGTAGCCCCGGGTCGTGGCCAGCACCTGCCCGAGCTGGATGTTCAGCCGCTGTTCCAGGGGCAGGGCCGAGGGGTCGTCGTGGGGCAGCAGACCGACGAGGTGCGCCGCCCGGCGCAGCCACGTCTCCACGCGCTCGTACGCCAGTTGCTGCTCGGCCTGGTCGGCGGCGCGCAGCAGCCGCGGGAGCGCCTGCGCGGGCGGCAGCACACTGCCGGCGTGCCAGGAGTGGTGTGCCACCCGCTCGACGTCCCCGTCCCCCGCCTGCCCGTGCCTGCGGGCGCACAGCGCCTCGGCGACCCTGGCGTGCAGCCGCTGCCGGTCCTCGCGCGCCAGCTCCTCGATGAGCGTCTCCTGGACCAGGGCGTGGGCGAAGTGGATCCGTTCCGGATGGTGCGGCTCCTCCCCGAGCAGCCCGGCGCGGATCGCCGACCCCAGTGCCGCGGCGACCGGTTCGTCCGCTGCGGCCGTGCGGTGCAGCAGATCGGTGTCGACCTCGGAGCCGATCACGGCGCACAGCCGCAGCACCTGCAGCACCGGTTCGGGCAGCGCCGCGAACCGCTGGTGCAGCACCTCGCGCACCCCCGTCGGAACGCGTGCGAGCAACACGTCCGCCGCGTCGGGGCGGTGCAGGCTGCGGGGATCCCCCAGGAGGGACAGGAGTTGCATGACGAAGTACGGGTTGCCCTCGCTGCGCCGGTGCAGCACCTCGACGACCTTCGCGTCCACGCCCGGCCCGGCCTGCGCCAGGACGATGGCCGCGACGGCCTGCCGGGAGAGCCCGTCGAGCCGCAGGGTCTCGGTCCTGGGCCCGCGCAGGACCTCGGAGAGCATCCGGCGCATCGTGGCGTCGGCCTCGACCTCGAACTCGCGGGCGGTCAGCACGATGCCGAGCCGGTGGCCCTGGCGGCGGGTGCTCAGCAGCCGGAGCAGGTCGAGCGAGGCGGTGTCGGCCCAGTGCAGGTCTTCCAGGAACAGCACGAGGGGACGCTGCCCGGCCAGGGTGAGCAGGACCTCGCAGACCGCGTCGTGGGTGAGGAACCGCGCCTGCCCCCAGTCGGAATCGGTGCCCGGCCCGCAGCCACCCGGCCCGGCCGACCGCTCGGGCATGAGCGGGGCGAGGAGGCAGCCGAAAGGTTCCGCCGCGCGGCGGAAGGCCTCCGGGCGGGTGGCGGACAGCCGCCGGAGGACCTGCGTCCACAGCCAGTAGGGCGGTACGCCCTCGCTGCGGAAGCAGTGGCTCCAGATCACTTCCAGGTCCGCGCCGCCCCGGGTCGCGCAGACCGCCTCCAGCCGTGGGGCGAGTTCGAGGAGAAGCCGGGTCTTGCCGACTCCGGCGGGGCCGAGGACGCCGGCCACGTGCCCGTGCCCAGACAGCGCGCTCGTCGCCGCGGCGGTCAGCCGCTGCAGCTCCTCGCTGCGGCCGGTGAACGGCGACTGACCCAAGGGGAGCCCGGGCTCGGGGGTGTCGGTGGGGTCAGTGGTGTAAGTAGTGTCGGAGGTGCTGGCCGTATCGGCCGTATCGGCCGTATCGGCTGTATCGGCTGTATCGGCCGTGTCGACCGTATCGGTGGTGTCGGCGGTGTCGGCTGTACGTGTTGCTCCGGCTGGTACGGCAGCTCCGGTGCTTCCGGCTGGTCCGCCGCCGGCGGTGGCCGCGGCCGTGCCGGGCCGTTCGCGCTCCGCGTTCTGTACGACGCCCATGGGGCCGCCCGCCGGGACGGTTCCGTTGGGCACGGCGGTGACGGCTGCGGTGACGGCGGCGGTGACAGCGGCGATGTCAGCCGAACCAACTGCTTCGGCTGCTTCGGCTGCACCAAGTGCCCCGAGTGCCCCACCTGCATTCGCTGCAACCCCTGCATTCCCTGCATCCGCCGAATCGGCAGCATCGGCCACGCGGCCCTCCGTGCCGCGGACCACGGGATCGACGCGTCCGTGGCGCGATTCCTCGGCAGGGCCCGCCGTTCCCGGTTCTTGGCGGAGTATCGCCGTCCTGACGCGGCGGAGCGCGGCGGCCGTGCCCACACCGAACTCATCGGCCAGGTGGCTGCGCGTCCGTTCGTAGGCCTTGAGGGCTTCGGCCTGCCGGCCGAGCCGGGACAGAGCGGTCATCAGGTGGCCGACGAGGCGCTCCCGCGCCGGATGGCGGCGCGCTTCCTGCTCGAGGTCCGCGGCCACCTCTTCGGCCGCTCCGAGGGCCAGCCGCGCCTCCGCGCAGGACTCCACGGCCGTGAGCCGGACGTGTTCCAGCCGTGTGCTCTCGTCGCTGAGCGGCGGATGCCCGTCGAACTCCCCGTAGGGCGTGCCCCGCCACAGCGCCAGCGCTTGCGTGAGCCGGTCCCGCGCGGCCGGCGGGTCGCGCTGCTCCAGCAGCCGCCGTCCTTCGGTGACCAGGAGCTCGAAGCGGCAGACGTCGATCCGTGCGGGGTCGAGTTCCAGGACGTAGCCGCCAGCCCGGTGGCGGAGCACCGACGCACCGTCCGGCCCGGCCGCCGGCTGGAGGGCGCGGCGCAGGTGGGAGACGTGGCTCTGGAGCGTGGCGACGGCCCGGCCCGGCGGCTCCTCACCCCACAGCTCCTCGACGAGCAGTTCCGTGGGCACCACGCGGCCGGGGCGTATGAGGAGCAGGGCGAGCAGCGCCCGCCTGCGCGGGGGACCGATCGGGAGGTCGTGCCCGTCGTGGCGCGCCGACATGGGACCCAGAACGCTCAGGAGGGGTTCGCTCGGGGTGCTGGTCGCCGGCTCGGCTGCCGGCTGGGCTGTCGGTGTCGGCTCCGGCGTCGGAGATGCGGGCATGTCGGTCCCAATCGTTCTCGTACGCGCGACTGATGACGGGCGTCCGGCGTAGAGAGGCCGGTGTCCTACAAATCGGATCTTGGCATACGCACCAGGGCAATCCAAGATCACGACAAGCCATC
The DNA here is from genome assembly GCF_036961605.1 of Streptomyces sp. KLMMK. Classification (NCBI taxonomy): domain Bacteria; kingdom Bacillati; phylum Actinomycetota; class Actinomycetes; order Kitasatosporales; family Streptomycetaceae; genus Streptomyces; species Streptomyces sp. KLMMK. The sequence continues at coordinate 3,080 of NZ_JBAMDC010000005.1, read as the reverse complement.
GGCAAGCGCATGGCAAGCGGACGGCGAGGGTACTGCAGGGACTTCGCCAGTGCGGCCGAATCCGGCCGCAGGTACCGGCAAGGAAATGTCAGTGGCACGGCCAGGCTGCCGCAAGGGCGGTGTCGCACGATGTTCGTCATCGGAAGAGCCATCGCTGCCGACGGCAAACGTGGCGTGGCAGAACGCACGGAATCCCTCACGCCAACGGGGGTGGTGTGAGGGACTTCGCTTTCCCTGGTCGGAAGACCCGTTCAGAAGCCCCTGCCAGAAGCCCCGTTCAGCAGCCCCCCAGCAGGTCGGCAGGCCCTTCAGTAAACACGTCCGGAAGAAACGTCCAGAAGAGAACGGAGGACCTTAGTGTCCAGTGCTCACACCGTCTTCCCCGTCCCCGAAGAGGTCGGACGCCTTTACGACCGCCTGACCGCGCTCGACACCGGCACGGTCGGCGGCAGCCTCCACCTCGGCTACTGGGACGCCGAGGACGACGGTGTGCCGCTCGTGGAGGCAGCCGACCGGCTCACCGACATGATGACGGACCGCCTGCAGGTCGACGAGAGCCACCGGGTCCTCGACGTCGGCTGTGGAGTGGGGCAGCCCGCCATGCGGATCGCCCGGCGCACGGGTGCGCACGTCACCGGCATCTCCGTCAGCCGCGGGCAGGTCGCCCGCGCCACCGCGCTCGCCGACGCGGCGGGGCTGCGCGACCGCGTGGAGTTCCGCTACGCCGACGCCATGCGGCTCCCCTTCGAGGACAACTCCTTCGACGCCGCCATCGCCATCGAATCGATCTTCCACATGCCCGACCGCGAGCAGGTGTTCCGCGAGATCCGGCGGGTGCTGCGCCCCGGGGGCCGGCTGGTGCTGACCGACTTCTTCGAACGGGATCCGATCCCGGCCGGGCTGCGCTCCGCCATGGACCGGTGCCTGCGGGACTTCATCATGACCCTGGCGCGGCCCGAGGAATACGTGCCCATGCTGAGCCGGGCGGGGCTGCGCTTCACGGAACTCCTCGACATCACCGAGCAGTGCGTGCGCCGGACGTTCGACCGGATGAGCAGGTCCCGCCGGGGCCAGGGAGGCATGCGGACCGCGTTCGACGAGGCCGCGGGGGAGAAGTTCGGCCCCGCCGACATGATCGACGTCGACGAGTTCGGCGCCGTGCTGCTGGTTGCCCAGAAGCCGACCTGACGGGCCGTCATACCTCGGGCGCACGGCGCAACCGCACATAATCAGCCACCTCGCCACTGAGGCAGGGCTTTCCGGGGCGCCGGTCCGGAGCGAGGAAAATGCGGATAATCGCACCAGGTCGGCCTTGGTTTCCCTCCTTGAACACTCCGGAAGGCCGGTGTGGGCCGCATGAACATGTGTCCCCTTCATGGCGCAAAGACGACGGTGCCGTCCCGGTCACCTCGACCAACATCATCGGGCGCTGCTTCACTTGCGCGGCGGGAGCTCCCGTCGCCCGATCGGGCGACTTCAGGGGCTCCCTCTTGACGCATGCGCCGAGACGGAAGAGGGACCGGGATGTCGACCGCAGCGCACTGGCAGCAGCCGGAGCAGCCCGAACAGCACGCAGGCCGGGCCCAGCTCAGCCTGGGGATCGCCGCTGCGCGGAATCTGGCGAGCACCACCAAGACCGTCCCGCAGATGCAGGGCATCAGCTCGCGGTGGCTGCTGCGCATGCTGCCGTGGGTGGAGGTCAAGGGCGGCACGTACCGCGTCAACCGGCGCCTGGTGTACGAGGTCGGCGACGGCCGGGTCACCTTCGTCCAGGAAGGCGCCGCGGTCAAGGTCGTCCCCGCCGAACTGGGGGAGCTGCCGCTGCTGCGCGGATTCCACGACGACGAGGCGCTGCGGGCGCTGGCCGAGCGCTGCCGGCAGCAGGAGTACGAACCCGGCCAGGTGATCGCCGAACGGGGCCGTCCCGTCGACCACGTCTACCTGATCGCCCACGGCAAGGTCGAGAAGGCCGGCACCGGCAAGTACGGCGAGGAGACCCGGCGCGGCGTGCTGGCCGACGGCGGGTTCTTCGGCGCGCAGGCGGTGGCCGAGGAACCGGGGAAGTGGGAGTTCACGGCGCGCGCGATGACCGCGTGCACCGTCCTGGCCCTGCCCCGGTACGCCTACGAGGAGGTGGCGGGCCGCCACGAGGAGCTGCGGGCACACGTCCGCCGGCGCCAGGCCGAAAAGGCGCGTCCGCAGAACAAGAAGGGCGAGGCGAACATCTCCCTCGCCTCCGGCCACACCGGCGAGCCGGCCCTGCCGGGCACCTTCGTCGACTACGAGCTCTCTCCCCGCGAGTACGAGCTGAGCGTCGCCCAGACCATCCTCCGGGTCCACACCCGCGTCGCCGACCTCTACAACGACCCGATGGACCAGGTCGAGCACCAGCTCCGGCTGACCATCGAGGCCCTGCGCGAGCGCCAGGAGTCCGAGCTCGTCAACAACCCCGAGTTCGGCCTGCTGCACAACGCCGACTACAGCCAGCGCATCTCCACCCACTCCGGCCCGCCCACGCCCGACGACATGGACGAGCTGCTGAGCATGCGGCGCGGCACCAAGGCCTTCTTCGCCCACCCCCGGGCCATCTCCGCCCTCGCCCGCGAGTGCAACAAGCGGGGCCTGTCCTTTGACAGCGCCGACGTGAACGGCCACCCCGTGCCCGCCTGGCGGGGCGTGCCGATCCTCCCCTGCGGCAAGATCCCCGTCTCGGAGGAGGGCACCTCCTCCATCCTCGCCATGCGCCTGGGCGAGGGCGAGCAGGGAGTGGTCGGCCTGCGGCAGACCGGGATCCCGGACGAGTACGAGCCCGGCCTGAACGTGCGGTTCATGGGCATCAACGACCAAGCCCTCATCTCCTACCTGGTCAGCACCTACTACTCGGCGGCCGTTCTCGTCCCCGACGCCCTCGGCGTCCTCGAGAACGCCGAGGTCTTCCACACCCCGTCCTGACGGGCACCCCACCCCGCGGAACGGAGAGAAGAACCTTGTCACTGCTGTCCCGGATCACCGCGCCCCCGGCCCACCACGACGTGGCGCGGCTCGTGGCCACGCTGCTCACCCACCGCCAGGGCGCCCGC
>NZ_JBAMDC010000499.1:0-4065 GCF_036961605.1 Streptomyces sp. KLMMK | reverse complement strand
GACCGTGTACAGCAGGGCTGCGTGCAGCCGCTCCTCGCTGGTGGCGGGCCCCGTGCGGAGCAGGAAGACCCCGGGCAGCAGCTGCTGCCAGGGGCCGCCGGGGCGGCAGCGCTCCCCGGCGGCGGGTCCGGACACACCGTGGTCGCGCAGCTGACGTGCTGTCATGACACGGTGACGGACGTCGGAGAGGTGGTGCAGGGGGCGCGGGGAGAGAGGAGTGTCGGAGTTCATGCCGGCCACGTTCCCGCGTCCGCGGCGGGCCCTAACCCGGTGTTACAGCCCCGTCGACATTTCCGGACAACGCTGCCCTAAAGTACGGGTGTTCGACCGCATCCCCTGCTCCTGGACAGCCGCCCGCCCGGCCGGAACGGCGGCGCCCCGGCCGCGGGACCACCCCGCGGCCGGACCGTACCCCGTATGCAGCGGACTCAGTCCGCGGCGCCGTCGCACTCCTGCGCCCGCAGCGCGCGGGCGAGGTCGTCCCGCGCCTCCAGCACGAGCCGCCGCAGCGCCGCGGGAGAGCCCTCGTGCGCGGCGAGCCACGCGTCCGCCGCGTCCAGCGTCCCCCGGTCGTCCTGAAGGGCCGGGAAGAGCCCCCGCACGACGGCCATGGCGTACTCGATGGACCGCTCGCGCCAGATGTCCTCGATCACCGCGAAGTAGCGCTCGGCGTACGGCGCGAGGAGCTCCCGCTGCCCGGCCTGGTCGAAGCCCGCGATGGTGGCCTCGGCCAGGGCGTTGGAGAGCTTGTCGGAGGCGACGACGGTCCGCCACGCCTCCTCCTTGACCTCGGCGGAGGGCCGGGAGGCCAGGCAGCGGACGCGGTGGCGCTCACCGGAGGCGGTGTTGTCGCGGGCGAGCTCCGCGCCGATCGCCGCCTCGTCGGCCGCGCCCTGCGCCGCCGACGCGGCCAGGAACGCCCAGCGCAGCTCCTGGTCCACCTCCAGCCCGTCGATCTTCGCGGTCCCGTCCAGCAGGCCGCGCAGCAGCTGCAGGTCGGAGGGGGACGAAGCGAGCTGGGCGAAGAAGCGCGCCCACGCCAGCTGGTGGCCGCTGCCGGGCTCCGCGAGCCGCAGCTCGCGCAGCGCGCCCGCGGCGAGCACCCGGCCGCCCTCCTCGCGCCACGCGGGAGCCGCGTAGTGCACCAGGGCCGTGCGCGCCCACGCCTGCAGCATCTGCAGCACGCCGACCTCGCTCTCGGCGCCCGCGAACCGCTCCACGAGGGAGAGGAAGTCCCGGGAGGGCATCAGCCCGTCGCGGGTGAGGTTCCACAGCGCCGACCAGCACAGGGCGCGCGCGAGCGGGTCCGTGAGGTCGCCGAGGTGGGCGCGCAGCGTCGCCAGCGAGCCCTCGTCGAAGCGGACCTTGCAGTACGTCAGGTCCTCGTCGTTGACCAGGATCAGCTCCGGGCGCTCGGCCCCGGCCAGGCCGGCCACGACCGTGCGCGGGCCGGCGACGTCGGCCTCGGTGCGGGCGTAGCGCACCAGCGCGCCGCCGGCGTCGCGGCGGTAGAGGCCCACGGCCACGCGGTGCGGGCGCAGCTCGGGGTGCTCGGGCGAGGCCTCCTGAAGGATCGCGAGCTCGGTGATCCGGTCGGCGGCGTCGTAGGTGGCGAGCGGCGTGAGGGAGTTGACGCCCGCGGTCTGCAGCCAGGAGCGCGCCCAGGCGCCCATGTCCCGGCCGGAGGTCTCCTCCAGCACCTCCAGCAGGTCGGTCAGGCGCGTGTTGCCGAAGGCGTGCCGCTTGAAGTAGCGCCGGGCGCCCTCCAGGAAGGCGTCACGGCCCGCGTAGGCGACGAGCTGCTTGAGGACGGAGGCGCCCTTGGCGTAGGTGATGCCGTCGAAGTTGAGCTTGGCCTCCTCCAGGTCGTGGATGTCGGCCGTGACCGGGTGCGTGGAGGGCAGCTGGTCGGCGCGGTACGCCCACGCCTTGCGCCGGTTGGCGAAGGTGATCCAGCCGTTGGTGAAGCGGGTCGCCTCCACCATCGAGAAGGTCCCCATGAAGTCGGCGAAGGACTCCTTCAGCCACAGGTCGTCCCACCACTCCATGGTGACCAGGTCGCCGAACCACATGTGCGCCATCTCGTGCAGGATGACGTTGGCCCGGCCCTCGTAGGACGTCTGCGTCACCTTGCCGCGGAAGACGAACTCCTCGCGGAAGGTCACCAGGCCCGGGTTCTCCATCGCGCCGAGGTTGTACTCGGGCACGAACGCCTGGTCGTACTTCCCGAACGGGTACGGGTAGTCGAAGTTGTCGTGGAAGAAGTCCAGGCCCTGCTTGGTGACGGTGAAGATGTCGTCCGCGTCGAAGTGCCGGGCCAGGCCCTTGCGGCACAGCGCGCCCAGCGGGATCTCCAGGACGGTGCCGTCGGGCAGCGTGCGGCTGTAGTGGTCGCGGACCACGTGGTACGGGCCGGCGACGACCGCCGTGATGTACGTGGAGATCGGCAGCGTCTCGGCGAACCGCCAGGTGGCGGCGGACGGCGCGACGGGCTCGGGCTCGCCGGCCTGCGCGCCGTTGCCCAGCACCGTCCAGCCGGCGGGCGCGGTCACCGAGAGGGCGAAGGGCGCCTTGAGGTCGGGCTGCTCGAAGCCCGCGAAGACGCGGCGGGCGTCGGCCGGCTCGTACTGGGTGTAGAGGTAGACCTCGCCGTCCTCGGGGTCCTCGAAGCGGTGCAGGCCCTCGCCGGTCCGGCTGTACGCGCACTGCGCGTCCACGACCAGGACGTTCTCGGCGGCCAGGTCCGCGAGCGCGATCCGCGAGCCGTCGAAGACGGCGGCCGGGTCCAGGGCGCGGCCGTTCAGCGTCACGGCGGTCACGGCGGGCGCCAGCAGGTCCGCGAACGTCGCGGCCCCGGGCTCGGCGCAGCGGAAGCGCACCGTGGTGACCGACCGGAACGTCCGGTGCTCCTGTCCCGCCCCCACCGCGGACCGCAGGTCGAGGGCCACCTCGTAGGCGTCCACGGCCAGCAGCCGGGCCCGCTCACGGGCCTCCTCACGGGTCAGGTTCTCACCGGGCACGTCGGCACTCCTTCGGCTGGATGGTGTGTCTGTGGCAACAGCGGAATCATGGCACGGGGTGTTTTTGTTGAAACGGCGACCGAATGGCCCTTCTGAGGAGATCTACGTGACTGCCGTGGAGAAGACCCCCGCCGACTTCTGGTTCGACCCGCTGTGCCCCTGGGCCTGGATGACCTCGCGCTGGATGCTGGAGGTCGAGAAGGTCCGCCCGGTCGAGGTGCGCTGGCACGTCATGAGCCTGGCCGTCCTCAACGAGGACAAGCTCGACACGATGGACGAGCGCATGCGCACGATCATGCGGACCGAGGCGTGGGGCCCGGTCCGCGTGTGCATCGCGGCCGCGGCCAAGCACGGCGAGCAGGTCCTCGGCCCGCTCTACACGGCCCTCGGCACCCGCTTCCACAACCAGGGCCTGCCCCGGGACCACGAGACGATCGTCGCCGCCCTGGAAGAGGCGGGCCTGCCGGCCGAGCTCGCGGACGTCGCCCGCTCGGACGCCTTCGACGCCGAGCTGCGCGCCTCGCACGAGGAGGGCATCACCAAGGTCGGCCAGGACGTCGGCACGCCGATCATCGCGGTGCCGGGCGCGGACGGCGAGCAGATCGCCTTCTTCGGCCCCGTCGTCACGCCCGCCCCCAAGGGCGAGGCCGCGGCGCGGCTGTGGGACGGCACGCTGCTGGTCGCCTCGACGCCGGGCTTCTACGAGATCAAGCGGACCCGCACGAGCGGGCCGGTCTTCGACTAGGCGTACGCGCCCCGCAAGGGGCGCGGGACGATGTCACTCTGCGGCTCCGCCGCGTGGGCGCGACAAGCCCCCGCCGGCCCGCAGTGACCGGACGTCGGCGCGCGTGCATGTCTCCCCTCCCTTAATGTCCCGGTATGGGTCAGACCGATCTCACCCCGCCCCTGGGCTTCGACGGGGGCCGCGCAGAAGTGGACCCGCCGGCCGCGGGCCGCTTCGCCGAGCAGGCCGTACGCCCGTACGACCTGCTGCTGCGAGCCGGCTGCCAGGCCCTCGTCCCGCTGCGGTCCGCACTGGGCCTGC
>NZ_JBAMDC010000498.1:0-4067 GCF_036961605.1 Streptomyces sp. KLMMK | reverse complement strand
ACCGGCCCGGCTATGACCCCGGTCCGCAGGCCCGCCCGCAGTCGGCCGCCCATGCCCACGTCGCCTCCCTCCGCTCACCGCCGGAGCCGCTCGCCCCCACCCTCACACGGGGTGGGCGGGGCGGCGCGGTGGGTGGTTCAGGAGGGTGGCCGGGGGCCGGGCCGGTGACGCGCCGGCCGGACCGGAGCGGCGCAGGCCGCTCGGACTGGACGGCGCAGGCCGCCCGGAGCGGACCGGCTTCAGACCGCCCGGAGCGGTTGTCAGACCGTGAGGAGGATCTTCCCCACGTGGGCGCTCCGCTCCATGACGCGGTGGGCCTCGGCGGCCTCCGCCATCGGCATCGTGCGGTCCACGACCGGCCGCACCCGTCCGCCGGCGATGAGCGGCCACACGTGCTCCCGCACGGCCGCGATGATGGCCGCCTTCTCGGCGAGCGGGCGCCCGCGCAGGGAGGTGCCCATGACCGCGGCGCGCTTGGTGAGGAGGGCGGCGAGGTCGAGCTCGGCCGTGCGGCCGCCCTGCAGGCCGATGATGACCAGGCGGCCGTTGACGGCGAGGGCGTTCACGTTCCGCTCGAGGTACTTCGCCCCGACGATGTCGAGGATGACGTCGGCACCGACGCCGCCGGTGACCTTGTGCAGTTCCTCGACGAAGTCCTGCTCGCGGTAGTCGATGAGGATGTCCGCCCCCAGCTCGCGGCAGGCCTCCAGCTTGTCCTCGCTGCCCGCGGTGACGGCGACGCGCGCGCCGACGGCCTTCGCCAGTTGCACGGCCATCGTGCCGATGCCGCTGCCGCCGCCGTGGACGAGGAAGGTCTCGCCGGGGCGCAGGTGGGCCACCATGAACACGTTGGACCAGACGGTCGCGGTCACCTCCGGCAGACAGGCGGCCGTGACCAGGTCCATGCCGTCGGGCACGGGCAGCAGCTGGCCCGCGGGGACGCAGACCTTCTGCGCGTAGCCGCCGCCCGCCAGCAGCGCGCACACCTCGTCGCCGACCGCCCAGCCGCTGACCCCGGGGCCGAGCGCCACGATCCGGCCGGAGCACTCCAGGCCCGGATAGGAGGACGCGCCGGGCGGCGGGTCGTAGAAACCCTGCCGCTGGACGACGTCGGCACGGTTGACCGCACTGGCCACGACCTCGACCAGAACCTCGCCCTCACCGGGTACGGGATCGGGCACTTCGGTCCACACCAGGGCCTCGGGCCCGCCTGGCTCGGGAATGGTGATCGCATACATGGTCGCGAGGCTACCGCCGCGGTACCGGGAAGATCACGGAATATGGGGGCCATGGTGACGCGCAAGATGAACCGGATCTCGCTGTTCCGCACCCTGTGGAACCGCACCCGCGGCGAGGCCGACGACGACCCCGAGGCGGGCCGCTCGATCGTGATGCCCGCCCGGCGCGTCGCGGCGCCGCTGCGGCAGGTCCTGCAGCGGCTGGTCATGGCCCTGCTGGTGCTGGCCGTCACCACGCTGATCGTCTACTCCGACAGCGCGGGCTACCACGACAACTCCGACGGCGGGGTCGACTTCCTGGACGCCGCCTACTACGCGACCGTGACCCTGTCGACCACGGGCTACGGCGACATCACGCCGGTGAGCGACTCGGCGCGGCTCACCAATATCTTGTTGGTCACGCCGCTGCGCGTGCTGTTCCTGATCATTTTGGTGGGAACGACCCTGGAAGTGTTGACCGAGCGGACGCGCCATCAGGTGCAGATCCACCGTTGGAGGAACCGGATGCGGGAGCACACCGTCGTCGTCGGCTACGGCACCAAGGGCCGGCACGCCGTCGAGACGCTGCTCGGCCAGGGCAAGCCCAAGAGCCAGATCGTCGTGGTCGACCCGCAGAAGAAGGTCGTCGACGCCGCGGCGGCCGAGGGCCTGGTGGGCGTCCTGGGCGACGCCACCCGCTCCGAGACCCTGCTCCGGGCGGAGCTGGCGCGCGCCTCGCAGGTCGTGATCACCACCCAGCGGGACGACACGGCGGCGCTGGTCACCCTGACGGCCCGGCAGCTGAACAAGTCGGCCAAGATCGTCGTCGCCGTCCGGGAGGACGAGAACGTGCCGCTGCTGCGGCAGAGCGGCGCGAACACGGTCGTGACCAGCTCCAGCTCGGCCGGCCGCCTGCTCGGCATGTCGATGATGAGCCCCAACGTCGGCACGGTCCTGGAGGACCTGCTGACGTACGGGAACGGCCTGGACGTGGCCGAACGCCCGGTCACCAAGCGGGAGGCGGGCCACTCGCCGCGCGACTGCGAGGACCTGGTCGTGGCAGTGGTCCGCGGGCACCGCCTCTTGCACTTCACGGACCCGGAGGTGGAGACGCTGCAGCTGGCGGACAGGGTGATCACCATCAGGCAGGCCGGAGCGCCCGAAGCGGGCTGAGACGACGGGGCCGGTCCCAGGGCGGCTACGGGAGCCCCAGGACCTCGACGGACCGTCCCGCTCCGCCCGGCGGTACGACCGCCAGCGCGTCGGCCGCCGCCAACCCCCGCAACATCGCGGGCCCGTGGAACCGCAGAGGCCGCACCCGGCCGGGGCCGCCGTCGTACGTGACCGGCACGAGCCGGGTGTCGGCAGGGTGCCCGGACACCTCCTCCACCGGCACGGCTCGCACGGGCTCGTCCACCGCCCGCCCGGTGAGCGTGCACAGCAACGGCTCGGCGAGCGTCAGCAGACCGGCCACCGCGGCGAGCGGGTTCCCCGGCAGTCCGACGACGAGCCGCCCGGGCGCGAGCCGGGCGAGCAGCATCGGGTGCCCGGGCCGCACGGCGACCCCGTCGACCAGCAGCTCGGCGCCCAGCCGGTGCAACGTGGGGTGGACGTGGTCCACGGGCCCGGAGGCGGTGCCGCCGGTGGTGACGACCACGTCCGCGGTGGTGGCGGCGAGCGCCGCGTACAGCGCGTCCGCGTCGTCACCGATGCGCAGCGCCTCGCCCGGGTCGGCGCCGAGCGCCCGCAGCCAGGGTCCGAGCATCGGCCCGAGGGCGTCCCGGATCAGTCCGCCTTCGGGCAGGCCCTCCTGAAGGAGCTCGTCGCCGAGGACGAGCACGTCGACGCGGGGGCGGCGGGTGACGGTCAGCGTGTCGTAGCCGGCGGCGGCCGCGAGGCCGAGCAGGGGCGGCGTGACGACCGTCCCCGCGGGCACGAGCCGGTCGCCCTGCCGGCATTCGCCGCCGCGCGGCCGGATGTCCTGGCCGTGGCTGACGTGCCGGTTGGCGAGCAGCTCGCCCTGCACGGTGACTTCGCCGTGCTCGCTGCGGAGCACGGCCGTCGCCCCGGCCGGGATGCGGGCCCCCGTGGCGATCCGCAGGGCGTGCCCGTCGCGCAGCGGGCCCGTGCCGGGGCGGCCGGCGAGGACGTCCTGTTCGCCGGGCGGGGGGAGGCGCCAGGGGCCGGGGCCGGAGACGGCCCAGCCGTCCATCGCGGAGGTGTCGAAGGAGGGCAGGTCGGTGAGGGCGACGAGCGGCTCGGCGAGGACCTGCCCGAGGGCGTCGCCGAGGGGCCGCTCCTCGGCGGGGAGGGCCTCGGCGGCCGCGGCGGCGACGGCACGGGCCGTGGGCCAGGGGGTGGCGTGGGGGGCGCAGTGGGGGGTGGCGTCGGCCGTCATGTGGCGGGCCCGCTTTTCGTCCTCGGCGACGTCGATGAAGGGGAAGGCGTCGAAGGCGGGGGCGGGGGCGGGGCCGGTCTCGTCCTCGGGACCGGGCCTGCGGGGCGTGGTGCCGACGCTCCGTCCGCCGTCGACCACGCCGCCCCCGACGGGTATCTCGTCGAACGGGAAGTACGCAAAGGGGGCTCGGGCGCTGCCGTGCGGGGCGTCGTCGACGTCGTAGGCGGTCCGCTCGGCGCGGCGGTCCGCGGGGCGGCGGGCCGCTGCCGGGCGGTCCGCGGGGAGGGCGTGGTGGCTCCGCCGGTCGTCGGCGAAGAGGGCCAGTGCCTCGTCCGTGGCCCGGTCGAGCGAGGAATCCGCGTCGGCGTCGCTCATCGCGCCCCGTCGGCCTTCCCCTCCACGCCGCGGTCGGCGGGATCGCCTGCCGCGCCGTCCGGGGCGGGCTCCGCACC
>NZ_JBAMDC010000497.1:0-4086 GCF_036961605.1 Streptomyces sp. KLMMK | reverse complement strand
GTGGCTCGAAACGGTACCGGCGATCGCCGTCTACCTCTTGGTGGGCGGGGTCATCGGTCTGGAGAGCCTGGGTATTCCGCTTCCCGGTGAGATCGTCCTCGTCAGCGCCACGCTGCTGGCCGCCACCCAGGACCACATCAACCCGTACGTTCTGGCGGCGTGTGCCATCACGGGCGCCATCGTCGGCGATTCCATCGGCTACATGATCGGCCGCAAGGGCGGCAAGCCGCTGCTGGAGTGGCTCGGCCGGAAGTTCCCCAAGCACTTCGGCCCGCACCACGTGGCCACCGCCGAGCGGTCCTTCCAGAAGTGGGGCATGTGGGCCGTCTTCGTCGGCCGCTTCATCGCCCTGCTGCGGATCTTCGCGGGTCCGCTCGCGGGCGTGCTGAAGATGCCGTACTGGAAGTTCCTGATCGCCAACGTGCTCGGCGGCATCGTCTGGGCCGGCGGCACCGTCGCCGTGATCTACTCCGTCGGCAAGGTGGCCGAGGAGTGGCTGAAGAAGTTCTCGTGGCTCGGTCTGGTCGCCGCGCTGCTCTTCGGTCTGGGCTCGTTCGTCGTGATGCGGATGAAGGCCAAGAAGGCCGAGGCCGCCCACGCCGCCGAGCCGGCCGCCGCCGAGCCGGAGCCGGTCCGGGCCGCCGACTGATCGCCGAGTGACCTCGGGGCTCCCCGGAGCCTCACCGAAGCCCCCGGGCCCCGCAGAGGGTCCGGGGGCTTTCTTGTATTCCCGGGACGTGGCTCGCGGCCGCTCAGCCCACGTCCTGGTTGATGCTGAGGCGTACGAGATCCGCCAGCGTCGGCGCGGGGCGTTTGGCGCGGATGCGGCGGAGGTAGGTGCCGACGGTGTGGACGCTGATGCCGAGTCGTCTGGCCGTCTGGTGGTAGGTGAGCCCCGCCCCGATGTGGGCCAGTACCTGCCGCTCGCGGGGCGACAGGCGCGGCGGTCCCGTCTGGACGCTGAGGCCGGGCATCGGTTCTCCATGGGGCAGGCGGAGCCGCGCGGCATGAGTGGCCTGCGGCCGGCCGCGGGTGAAGTTCCTTTCCCCCGCGCGACGCTTTTGAATGGATCTAACCACGAACTCGGCTAAATGCAAGCAAAAAATAGTGGCCAACCGGTCAATGGCCCCTTAATTGCAGGTAAGACGGCTGTCAAGTCCCCAACTTCCGTGGCTCCAGCCCCGCTTCGAACCGGGCGAGTGTGAGAGCGTGCGCCGCCGACCGCGGCGTCGACGCAACCCGGAGCGAGCGGAGGGGGACCGCGCATGGGGCACTTCCGTCTGCTCGTCGTCGGAAACGGAATCTCGGCGTACGGCAGCTACTTGAACATGGTGGCGCTGAACGTCTTCGTCTACCACGTCACCGGCAGCGCGCTCACCGCCGGCCTTTTCATGGCCGTCCGCCTGGTGACCAACGTGCTCTCGGGCTTCGTCGCCGGGCGTCTCGTCTCGACCCGCGACCGCAAGCGGCTCATGGTGGGCGCCGACCTCACCCAGGCCCTGGCCCTGCTCGCCCTGCTGCTCGCGCCCGACGGGGCCCGGGTCGGGCTGCTCTTCGGCCTGGCGGTGATCACCGGGTTCTGCTCGACGCTCTCCCAGGTCGCCCTGCGCAGCAGCGTGCCGGAGATCGTCGGCGCCGAGCACCGGGCCCGCGCCAACGGCCTGCTCGTCACCGGCCGCTCCCTCGCCATGATCGCGGGCTTCGCGTCGTCCGGCCTGGTCGTGGCGCAGCTCGGCTACTCCGCGGCGTTCGCGCTGGACGCCGCCACCTTCGTGATCTCCGCGACCGTCCTGTTCCTGCTGCCCGTACGGACCCGGGCGGCCGCGGAGGACGGGGCGGCGGAGGCGGGCGCGGGGCAGGAGGAGAGCGGCGCCGCGAGCGGCTTCGCCCGGATGCTGCTGCGCACCGCGCCCCTGCTCGCGGTGATGATCGCCGTCCGGGCCGTCGACGGGCTGGGCTCCTCGTCGCACAACGTGGCCCTGCCCATCTACTCGGACAGCCTCGACCCCGGGCACCCGGCGACGTTCATCAGCCAGTTCTGGGCCACCTGGGCCATCGGCAACATCGTCGCGCAGCAGCTGTTCGGCCGGGTCACGAAGAAGACCGGCCGCACCCCGGGGGAGCGGGCGTTCGCGCTCGGGGCGTGCGTGATGTCGGCGGCGTTCATCGTGGTCTTCGCCGGTCTGCCCACCGTTCCGGCGATCATCGCCGCGCTCGTGGCCGGCATGGCCGACGGGTTCACGGAGATCGTGTACATCTCCCGGCTCCAGGCCGCCCCCGACGCCCAGCGCGGCCGGCTCTTCGGGCTGTCCGCCTCGGCCGAGAACACCGGCTTCGGCCTCGGCATGATCGTCAGCGCGGCCCTGCTGGAGACGTTCTCGCCGCTGCAGGTGGTGGCCGCCTTCCACGGTCTGGCCATTGCCTTGTGCGTCGCCCTGCTCGCCGTGCTCCTCAGACGCGGCGGCAGGCTCACCGGGAGGGAGGACGGGCCGGCGACCGGCCGGGACGGCCGCGGCGGCCAGGGCGGCCAGGGCGGTCAGGGCGGCCGGGGAGCACCGGCGGGCGCACCGGCGGATGTAACGGCGGACGTATCGACGGATGCAACGGCGGACGTATCGACGGACGCGTCCAAGGGCGCATCCACGGCGGAAGGCCGCAGCTCATGACATCCACGCACCACGAAGGCATCGGCCAGGGCATCGCCGTCATCGGACTGGCCTTCCGGTTACCGGGAGCGGAGACCCCCGAGGAGCTCTGGCGCGTCGTCCGCGACGGGACGGACTGCATCACCCGCTTCACCGACGAGGAGCTCGCCGCGGCCGGAGTGCCCGCCGAGCGCTACGAGGCACCCGACTTCGTCGGCGCCTCCGGGATCCTGGACGACCTCACCGGCTTCGACGCCCAGCACTTCGGGATGAGCGCCCGCGAGGCCCAGCTCACCGACCCGCAGCAGCGCATGTTCCTGGAGTGCGCCCAGCACGCCCTGGAGAACGCGGGATACCCGGGGGAGCGCGACGGCACCAGGGTGGGCGTCTACGCCACCACGGGCTACCACCTCTACACGCTGGAGACCTACCTCCTCAACCACGTCCTGCCGAGCGTGCCCGCCGACAACTGGATGTCGGGCATGCAGATCGTGACGGGCAACGCCCCGGACTTCACCGCGACCCGCGTGTCCTACCGGCTCGGCCTGACCGGACCGGCCGTCAACGTCCAGACCGCCTGCTCCAGTTCGCTCGTGGCGGTGCAGACGGCCGCGCAGGCGCTGCTCGCGGAGGACTGCGACATCGCTCTCGCCGGCGCGGCGGCCGTCCACGTGCCGCAGGTGCTGGGCTACCAGTACGTCAAGGGCTCCATCCTCTCCAAGTCCGGCCGGCTGCGGGCCTTCGACGCGGGCGCGGACGGCACCGTCGGCGGCACCGGCGTCGCCGCCGTCGTCCTCAAGCGGCTCGACCGCGCCCTCGCCGACGGCGACACCGTCCACGGCGTCATCCGCGGCTGGGGCGTCACCAACGACGGCGCGGACAAGAAGGCGTACACCGCCCCCAGCGCCGGCGGCCAGTGCGCCGCCATCCGCCGGGCCCTGGAGCGGGCGGGCGTCGGCGCGGACACCATCGGCTACCTGGAGACCCACGGCACGGGCACCCTCAAGGGCGACCCGATCGAGTTCGACGGCGCCGCGGCCGCGTACCGCCAGGACACCGACCGGACCCACTACTGCGCCCTCGGCTCGACCAAGGCCAACATCGGCCATCTCGACGTGGCCTCCGGACTGGCCGGACTGATCAAGACGCTGCTCGTACTGAAGCACGGTGTCGTCCCGCCGATGGCGAACTTCACCACCCCCAATCCGCTGCTCGCCCTGGACGGCAGCCCCTTCTACATCCCCGCCACGGCCGTGCCCTGGCCGGAGGGGGACCACCCGCGCCGCGCGGGCCTGACCTCGCTCGGCATCGGCGGCACCAACGTCCACTTCATCCTCGAACAGGCCCCCGAGCCCGAGGCCGCGCCCGGGCCCCGGCCGGCCGCCGCCGCTGCCCCGCCGGACGTCCTCCTGGTCTCCGGCAGCAGTGAGGAGGCGCTGGC
>NZ_JBAMDC010000496.1:0-4105 GCF_036961605.1 Streptomyces sp. KLMMK | reverse complement strand
TCGCCCTCGCGGGCACGGCCGTCACCGCCGTCCTCACGGCGGTCGTCAACGGCCTGATCCTGCTCGACCCGCTCACCCTCAACCGCTTCCGGTTCTGGCAGATCGGCACCCTCGGCGGCGTGGACGGCGCCCTGCTCCGGCAGGTGCTGCCGTTCCTGGCCGCGGGCGCGCTGCTGGCGGCGCTGCTGGCCCGGCCGCTGAACGCCGTGGCCCTGGGCGACGACACCGCCCGCGCGCTCGGCGCCCGCCCCGGCCGCACCCGGTTCGCCACCATGCTCGCCATCACCCTGCTGTGCGGGGCGGCCACCGCCGCCGTCGGCCCGATCGCCTTCGTCGGACTGGCCGTTCCGCACGTGGCACGGCTGATCGCCGGGCCCGACCAGCGCTGGGTCCTGCCCTACAGCGCCGTCCTCGCCGCCGCGCTGCTGCTGGCCGCCGACATCCTCGGCCGCGTCGTGCTGCGCCCGCAGGAGCTGGAGGCGGGAGTCGTCACCGCGTTCCTCGGAGCGCCCCTGTTCATCGCACTCGTCCGCCGCAAGAGGATCAGCGAACTGTGACCAGCCGTACCCCGCTTGCGCGCCCCCGTCCGGCGTCACGGCCGCAGAGCGCGCCCCCGCGGATCACGCGCCTGCGCGCCCTGCGCCTGTCCCCGCCCGGCGGCCGCCCCGCCCTCTCCGTGCGCTGGGACCCGCGCGCGGCCGCCGTCTGCCTCGCCCTGCTCCTGGCGGCGGGCGTCACGGGCGTGTGGACGCTCACCACGGGCGACTTCCGCATCCCCGTGCCCGACGTCCTGCGCGTCCTGGGCGGAGACGGCAACCCCGCGTACACGTACATCGTCCAAGAGCTGCGGCTGCCCCGGCTGCTGACGGCCCTTCTGGTCGGCGCCGCCCTCGGCCTGTCCGGCGCGCTCTTCCAGAACGTCGCCCGCAACCCCCTCGGCAGCCCCGACGTCATCGGCTTCACCGTCGGCTCCGCCACCGGCGCCCTCGTCACCATCCTCGTGCTGGGCGCGGGCACCGCCTCGGTCGCCGCCGGTTCGGTCACCGGCTGCGCGGTGACCGGCGCCGCCGTCTACCTGCTCGCCTGGCGCGGCGGCGCGGCCACCTTCCGGCTCGTCCTCGTCGGCATCGGCGTGAGCGCACTGCTCTCCTCGGCCAACGCCTACCTGATCGCGAAGGCGTCCTTCACCGATGCGCAGAGCGCCCAGGTCTGGCTCACCGGCAGCCTCAACGGCCGCGGCTGGGAGCACGTGGGCACGATGACCGCCGCACTCGCCGTCCTCACCCCCGTGGCCCTGCTCCTCGCCCGGCCGCTGCGCATGCTGGAGATGGGCGAGGACACGGCGTCGGCGCTGGGCGTACGGGTCGAGCGGGTCAAGGCCGTGGCGCTCGTCGTCGGCGTGGGGCTCACCGCCCTGGCCACGGCCGTCGCGGGCCCCGTGCCGTTCGTCGCCCTGGTGGCGCCCCAGGTGGTGCGCAGGCTCACCCGCTCCCCGGGCCCCAACCTCGCGCCGTCGGCCGTCCTGGGCGCCCTGCTGCTGACGGCCGGCGACCTGGCCGCGCAGCGGATGCTGGCCCCCACGCAGCTTCCCGTGGGGGTCCTGACCGGGGTCGTCGGCGGCTGCTACCTGGTGTACGTGCTGGCCCGGCAGTGGCGCGACGGCCAGGGCTGAGCGGGATCGCACTCCTCGGGGAGCGGGGCCCCGGGCAGGGGCCGGGCGAAGACGCGGGAGCCGCGGGCGGGATCGAGGGCGGCCGCCCACGTGCGTGGCGCGCGGGCGGCGTCCGTCTCGCGGAAGCCGCTGCGGAGGAAGGCCCCGCCGTCGCCGGTCGTCGCCGCGAACACCTCGGTCACCGACCGGTCGGAGGCGTGGAGCAGCAGCGCCGTCAGCAGGCGCGAGCCGATGCCGCGGCGCTGGCGGCCGGGCCGCACGCAGAAGTTGTGCAGCACGCCCGCCACCCCGGTGGCCGGCAGGCCGTCGCCGGGGAACGTCCGCAGGGCCACGCACCCTTCGAGGGTCCCCTGGGCGTCCTCCGCCACGAAGAACTCGGCGAACCGTGCCGCGTAGACGTGGGGTGTGCGGCGGCGCAGCGCACCGGTCCGCATGAAGGGTTCCGACAGGGTGTACAGCCCGGGCGCGTCGGCGGCCCGCGCCGTCCGTACGCCGCCCGCTGCCGGGAGGGCCGGGCGGCCCTCTCCTGTACGGACCGTCAGCGGACCCAGCCTCATAAAGGGCTCCCGGTTCTCACGTTTACCTGGAAAGTGAGGTAAGCCTAACCTAACTAAATCTTGGTCCCGGGAGGGGGTGGGCAGCTGGTTTAGTCAGGAAAAGTCCGGGCACCCGACCGGTCCCAGCACCTGATCAGCAGGAGGCACGAACGATGGACCGGGGAAGCAGCAAGCACGGCGCCAAGCGGGACGACGAGCTGAAGAAGGAAGTGGAGGAGCTGACCCGGTCGGGACGGCCCACCCGGACCGAGGAGTGGCGCGACGCGGAACCCCTGACCCCGGAGGAGCCGGGAGCGGAGCCCGGAGCGGGGGAGCGCAGCGCCCCGGGCGCAGGAGGGGCCCGGCCCGGGCGCTCCCGGCCGTAGGGGTTCCCCGGGCCCTGCGGCCGGAGTCAGAGGATCTCGTTCGCCGTGCGCCGGTAGGTGGAGCGGCGGTTGTCGATGGCGGGCCAGCGGTCGCCGTAGACGTTCCGCGTGATGCCCGGCTCCCGCAGGAAGTCGTGCGGGAAGCCCAGCGGCACCGCGCTCACCTCGTCCAGCCGTGCCACGGCGTCGGCGTCGAGGTCGACGTCCACCGAGGCCAGGTTGTCGGCCAGCTGGCTCTCCTTGGTGGCCGCGACGATCGGGACGACGTTGCCGGGCCGGCCGAGCAGCCACGCGAGCGCCACCTGCGCCGGGCTCCAGCCGCCCTGCTCGGCGACCTCCATGACGGCCGTGACGATCGCCTCCTCGCTGCCTCCCGGCGCGCTCTGCGGGCTCTCCGCGCTCAGCCTGCCGGTCTCGCCGCGGCGGTACTTGCCCGTCAGCTTGCCGGCCGCCAGCGGGCTCCATGCCAGCACCGCCTGGTCGAAGGCGCGGGCCTGCGGGAGCAGTTCGCGCTCGGGCGTGCGGTCCAGCAGGTTGTAGCGCAGCTGCGAACCGGCGAAGGCCGTCCACCCGCGCAGCTCGGCGAGCGTGTTCGCCTGTGCGATCTCCCAGGCCGGCCAGTCGGAGACGCCGACGTACAGCACCTTCCCGCTGCGCACGACGTCGTCCAGGGCCCGCATCACCTCCTCCACGGGCGTGAAGTTGTCCCGCGCGTGCACCCACAGCACGTCCACGTGGTCCGTGCGCAGCCGGCGCAGGCTCGCCTCCACCGACTGCACCAGGTTCTTGCGGTGGTTGCCCGCGGCGTTCACATCCCCCTCGGCGGTGGCGCAGCTGTACTTGGTGGCCAGGACGAAGCGCCCCCGGCGGCCTTCCAGCAGCTCGCCGAGGATGCGCTCCGACGTGCCCCCGGTGTAGATGTCGGCCGTGTCGACGAAGTTGCCGCCGGCATCGGCGTAGGCGTCGAGGATCCGCCGGCTGGTGTCCTTGTCCGCGCCCCAGCCCCAGTCGTCTCCGATGGTCATGGCCCCGAGACTCAGCTCGCTCACCCGCAGGCCGGTCCTGCCGAACAGTGTGTAACGCACGAAGTTCCCCTTCGGTCCGGTCGTGTGCGACCCGGTCGCGGGGCCGACGTTACGAGCTGGAGCGCGCTCCAGCGCAAACCCCGCGGCCACGAGGAGCGGACGGCAGCGCCGCCCGTATCGCGGGCAGCGACAGCACCACGGCCACCGCCGCGAGCTGCCAGACCGCGCCGAACCCCAGCACCCCCGACGTCCCCACGAGCACCGAGAGCGGCCCCGCGGCGGCCAGCCCGACCGGCCCGAGCGCGAACGCCCCGAACGAGCCGTAGGCGCTGACCCGGGCGAGCGTGCCGGAGGGCACCTGACGCTGTGTGGCGGTCGCGTAGAGCGTTCCGCAGACCGCCGAGCCGGCGCCGGCCGCCAGCGCCCCGGCACATATCCATGGCAGCGGCTGCCCGGTGGCCAGGGCGGCGGACGGCAGTGACCACG
>NZ_JBAMDC010000495.1:0-4130 GCF_036961605.1 Streptomyces sp. KLMMK | reverse complement strand
CGTCGAGTACGCCTCCATGGCGCTGGTCACCATGGCCTTCCGCCGCTCCGACGTCGAGGGGCTGCTGAGCGGCAGCGGCTTCCTCGTCCCGCCCGTCGACGGGCGGAAGATCAAGGCGTCCACGTTCTCCAGCAACAAGTGGCGCTGGAACGCCGACGCCGACCCGGACCTGTTCGTCCTGCGCACCTCGATCGGGCGGTACGGCGACGAGGGCGACCTGACCCGCCCGGACGCCGAGCTCGTTGACCTGTCGCTCAAGGACCTCGGCGCCGCCGTGGGCCTCGCGGCCGCCCCGGTCGAGAGCCGGGTCACCCGCTGGGACGACGGGCTGCCGCAGTACCCGGTCGGCCACCTCGCGCGCGTGGCGCGCATCCGCGAGCACGTCGCCCGCCTGCCCGGCCTGGAGGTCTGCGGCGCCGTCTACGACGGCGTGGGCATCCCGGCCTGCATCGCGAGCGCCCACCGCGCGGCCGACGGGCTCATCGCGACCCTGGCCGAGGGCGCGGGGGACGGCAGGGGAGAATAGGGACCATGACTGACGCGCAGAAGATCCCGAACGCCGGCAAGAAGGCCAAGGACCTCAACGAGGTCATCCGCTACACCCTCTGGTCGGTGTTCAAGCTCCGCGACGTCCTGCCGCAGGACCGCGCCGGCTGGGCCGACGAGGTGGAGGAGCTGTTCGCCCAGCTCGCCGAGAAGGACGTCACCGTGCGCGGCACGTACGACCTCTCGGGCCTGCGCGCCGACGCCGACGTCATGATCTGGTGGCACTCCGAGACCTCGGACGCCCTCCAGGACGCCTACAACCTCTTCCGCCGCACCCGCCTCGGCCGTGCGCTGGAGCCGGTGTGGTCGAACATGGCGCTGCACCGCCCCGCCGAGTTCAACAAGTCGCACATCCCGGCGTTCCTCGCCGACGAGACGCCGCGCGACTACGTCAGCGTTTACCCCTTCGTGCGCTCGTACGACTGGTACCTGCTGCCCGACGAGGACCGCCGCCGCATGCTCGCGGACCACGGCAAGATGGCCCGCGGCTACCCGGACGTGCGCGCCAACACGGTCGCGTCCTTCTCGCTGGGCGACTACGAGTGGATCCTCGCCTTCGAGGCGAACGACCTCTACCGCATCGTCGACCTGATGCGGCACCTCCGCGCGTCCGAGGCACGGATGCACGTGCGCGAGGAGGTGCCGTTCTACACGGGTCGCCGGAAGGCGGTCGCCGAGCTGGTGGCGGGGCTCGCCTGACAGCGGTTCCCGGGGGTCACCCGGCCTGAGGCTGTTTGAGGCCCTTGCCGGCCGTGGCCGCGGGTTCCCGGCGCGGAGCGCACTCCGCGCCCCGCGCCGGGACCGCGCCCGTCAGCAGGTATGTGTCCAGGTGGCGGTTGACGCAGCGGTTGGGGCCGCCCCCGATGCCGTGCGTGCCCGCGTCCCGCTCGGTCACCAGCGCCGAGCCCGGCAGCCTGCGGCGCAGCTCCAGTGCCCCCGTGTACGGGGTGGCCGCGTCCCGCTCCGACGCCAGCAGCAGCGTGGGCGGCAGGGCGCCGCGCGCCGCGCGGACGTCGAGCGGGCGCTGCGAGTGCGTCTTCCAGAACGCGCACGGCAGGTTCATCCAGGCGTTCTGCCAGGTCTCGAACGGGGCCCGCTCCGCCAGCCGCGTGTTGTCGCGGTCCCACACGCGCCAGGAGCGCGGCCAGCGCGCGTCGTTGCACTCGACGGCGGTGTAGACGGCGTTGGCGTTCTCGCTCGCGACCGCGCCCGAGGCGTCCGGCTCCGCGAGGACGCGCAGCGGCCTGGCGTCCCCGCGCAGGTACGCCGCCAGGGCGTTCGCGGCGCGCGCCCAGTAGGTGTCGGTGTAGCCGACCTGGAGGAGCGCGGCCTGCAGCTCCCCGGGGCCGACCTTGCCGGCGGGGCGGTGCCCGAGCCGCTTGCTCGCGCGGTCGTAGGAGGCCAGCACCTGCCCGGCGGTGCGCCCGAGGTGGTAGACCTTGTCGTGCCGGGCGACCCAGCGCCGCCAGTCGGCCCAGCGCTTCTCGAAGGCCGCGGACTGGTCCAGGTTGCTGCCGTACCAGATCTTCCTGGGGCTGGGGTCGACCACGCTGTCGAAGACCATGCGGCGCACGTGCCCGGGGAAGAGCGTGGCGTAGAGCGCGCCGAAGTAGGTGCCGTAGGAGGCGCCCATGTACGTCAGCCGCCGTTCGCCGAGCGCGGCGCGGAGCACGTCCAGGTCGCGGGCGTTGTTGAGGCTGGTGTAGTACGGCAGGTCGGCGCCGGCCTTGCGGGCGCAGCCCCGGGCGTAGGCCCTGGCCTCGGCGATCTTCTTGCGCTTGTAGGCGGCCGTGGGGTGCTGCGGGGCGTCGGTGGGGGCCTTCGTGAAGCTCGCGGGGTTCACGCACGACAGGGGGGCGGAGCGGCCGACGCCGCGGGGCGCGTAGCCGACGAAGTCGTAGGCCTTCGCCAGTTTCTTCCACTGCGGGACGGCGGCGAGCAGCGGGAAGAACATGCCGGAGCCGCCCGGGCCGCCGGGGTTGTAGACGAGTGCGCCCTGCCGTTCGTGCGCCGGGCCGGTGGCGCGGCCGCGGCTGACGGTGAGGTTGATGCGCTTGCCGTGGGGGTGGGCGTAGTCCAGCGGTACGGACACGGTTCCGCACTCGAAGGGGGCGGGCAGGCCCTCGGCCGCGGGGCACGCCCCGAAGCGGATGCCGGCCGCGGCGGCCTGCTGGGCCGCCTTCTCGGCGCCGCGGGCTTCGGCGTAGCCGCCCGGCGTGTGCCCCGGGGCGAGGGCATCGGCCGGGGCGCTGACGAGTGTGGTGAGGACCAGGGATCCGAGGGCTCCGTACAACGCGACTGCTCTCACTGACCATCCCTTCCCGGCGTTAATGTGACAAAAGGGATAGTTGGCCCGTGGTCTGGTGAAGTAAAGCACCGGCGGCCGGTGTCGCCGGAATGCGGCCGAAGGGGGAGGGGCGCGGGGTGCGTGGCGCGTGCGTGGGTGCGGCGCGGACAAGGCGTGGGCACGGCGTGGGCACGGCATGGGCGAGGCCCCGCGATCGGGGGGATGTCGCGGGGCCTCTGTCCGGGTCAACGGCCGGACGGCCGGGTTGGTTCCCCCGCTTCTGCGGCAGTATGAGCGGTGGGGGTGGTGTGCGTGCGGGAGCGGCCGGACGGCAAGAGGAGTGCGAACGGGAAGACTTACGATCCCGAGCGGCTGTTCCTGCCGCCCGACGACGACCTCGCCCCCAACCGCCCCGGCGAGACGCTCCGCGCCCGGCTCGACGGCTCCGCGGCGGCGGGAGCCTCCGGGCGGGCCCGCCTCCTGATGGCCCGCCTGCTCGGGCGGCGGCCCGTGGAGGACGCCTGGCGCCGGGCGCTGGCCGCCGAGCAGTGCGTCGGCGCGGCGCTCGAAGGGCTCGCCGGAAGCGGCTGGGACGTGGTGCACTCCATCGTCCTGCCGGGGGACGCGATCATCTCGCACCTGCTGATCGGCCCCGGCGGGGTCTTCGGCATCTCCGCCAGGCCCGGGCGGCGGGGGCGCGTCCGCGCCGGCGAGTCGCAGGTGCGCACGGACCGGGAGCGGCGGCCCTGCCCGTACGTCCGCGAGACGCGGCACGACGCCGTGCGCGCCTCCCACGTCCTCTCCCGCGGCTGCGGCTTCCTCGTGCAGGTGCAGCCGGTGCTGGTGTTCGTCGGCGCGCGGAGCGTGGAGGCCGCGCCGGAGCTCGACGACGTCCGGGTGATGGGGGAGGGGGAGGTGCCGGGGCTCGGCGCGCTCGGCGGGGTGCTGCACCCGGACCGGGCGCGGCGCATCCACACGGTGGCGCGCAACCGGAGGGTGTGGCTGTGGGCGTGACGGGCCGTCGGCTCGCGGGTGCGGGTGCGGGTGCGGGTGCCGGTGCGGTGTGTGACGTACCGTCAGACGGGTGAAGTCCGGGCGTATTTCCCGACCGGGCGGCCGGTCCCTGCGTAGCCTTGATCGTGCGGTCGAGGACCACGGGAAGGCTGCGGTGCGGTGCGCCGCGCCCGGCGGACGCTCGGGGATGCAGGGTTTCCCTCAGGGACCCCTGCGCCGGACGCCGGCACGCACCGCCGCCGTCCTGTAACTCGACCGCGTTCGTCTTTGCCCGCGGGCCGGC
>NZ_JBAMDC010000494.1:0-4151 GCF_036961605.1 Streptomyces sp. KLMMK | reverse complement strand
GCTCGACGACGAGGCGGTCGCGGTAGCCGCCGAGGGCGAGGTCCTCCTCGGCGTTGGCGTCCTCCCTGAAGCGGGCCGGCGACGCCGCCCAGGCGTCCAGCACGCCGCGCCGCAGGCGGGCGGTCCCGAACGGATCCGCGCCTTCGGCCGCGCCTCGCACCATTGCCGTGCCGCTCACGTGTCGTCTCCTGCCGCCGGTGGGTGTTCCTACGGCAGAACGTACCGCGCGGGGGTGACAGGCCGGTGGCGCCCTACCCGTGGGCGGCCGCACGGCGGGACGGGAGCCGTACCGTGCCCGGGGGCGCGCCCGTCCTCAAGCGCCGGACGAGCTTGAACGCGGCTGGGCCGAGCCGGAAGGCGCCGGCCCGTCCTCGGTGACGGTGAGTGCCGTTCGATGCAGGCCCGGGCGAAATCCAGCCCGTCCGGCGCTTGAGGACGAGCGCCGCCGGGCGCGATACGGGCCCGTGGAACGGCCCGCACCCGGCGAGCGGCAGGGATCGCAGGGGCAGCAGCCTGCCTACGAGTGCCCGAGCTCCTCGTCCTCCTCGTCGCCGGCCGGCTCGGAACGCAGCGGCAGGGGGTCGACGAGCGTCTCGTCGATCACCGGCGGCGCCGGCCGCGGCGGCTTCGGCATGACCGCGGCCTCGGAGTGCCCGCCGCAGCCGTACGACAGGGACACGAGGTGCCCGTCCGCCGGACCGAACTCGTTGGCGCAGACGCCGAACGCCTGTCCGAGGGAGCCCCCGATCGGCACGAGGAAGCCGCAGCTGACGCACGAGGCCGGGGCGGCCTGCGCCATCGGGGTCTTCGCGCCGTGGGTCTCGTCCCAGCGGTCGGCGGCGGTGTGCAGCCCGTAGCGGGACAGGACGCGGGCGCGCCGCATCCCGAGCTCCTCGGCGACGGCCGCGATCGTGCCGCGCACCGGGACGGCCGGCTGGGCGGCGGGGGAGCCGGGGACGACGTCGGCGTCCTCGGCCTCGGCGAGGCGGTCCATCTCCTCGGAGACGGCGGAGTTCGGCGGCGGGACGTCCTCGCCGCTCCACCCGGGCACGAGCCGCAGGTCCTCGGCGTCGGTGGGGAGGAGGTCGCCCGGGCCCATGTCGCCGGGGCGCAGGCGCTCGCTCCAGGGGACCCACTCGGGGGCCATGAGGGCGTCGGGGCCGGGCAGCAGGACCGTCTCGTCGAGGGTGACGTTCTTGGCGCGGGAGGCGCGGGCGACGGTGACGGCCCAGCGCCAGCCGCGGTAGGCCGGGTCCAGGCAGAGGAAGGAGTGGGTGACGACGCGGTCCCCGTCGGCGACGGCCTGGACATGCTCACCGACCGTGCCGGGCAGCGCGGCCTCCTCGGCCGCAGCACGGGCCAGGTCGACCGCCTCGGCGCACAGGCGGTCCGGGGTACGGCTTCGCATCGCAGCACTCACAAGAATCGATTCTCTCTTCCACGCCGTCTCACGAGTGCGCCAGCCGATCGGCCGGGTCGGCGGACGGAGCGGACCTCAGGACCGCGTCGACGTCCGCGCCCGAACGGTTTCGGGCACACCTAGTCACTCCCATTCTGCGGGATCGAGACTCGGAGCGCGGCCAAGAACGACCGCCGGTGGCGCGCTACGCACGCTACCCCGCTCGGCGCCACCGGGGATAGCCGGGCCGCGGCGAGCCCCGCGCCCGCCCGCCCGTAAAGGGGCCGCGCCCGGCCCCGTACGGCCCGCAGCGGCGGCGAAAGTGCCCTGCCCGGTGCGAGTTGGGGCAGTATGGCGTGGTGGGAGCCATCCGGTCGGTCGAGGGCGGGCCGCTGCGCCGTACGGCCCGGGGCGCCGGCCGCGTGCTGCGCGCCCCGTTCGCGGCTGCCGCGCGGGGCGTGCGCAGAGCGACACACGCGCACGGCGCGGGTGAGTCGGGCCTGGGGAAGCTGATCGAGCTGCACGCGGTGAATTCCGCGGGCGACATGCTGATCACCGTCGCACTGGCGTCCACGGTGTTCTTCTCGGTCCCCACGGACCAGGCGCGCGGCCGCGTGGCCCTCTACCTGGCGATCACGATGGCGCCGTTCACCCTCCTGGCCCCGGTGATCGGGCCGCTGCTCGACCGGCTCCCCCACGGCCGCCGGGCGGCCATGGCGGGCGCGATGCTGACGCGGGCGCTGCTCGCGCTGACGATGTCGGGGGCGGTGGCGAGCGGCGGCCTGGAGCTGTATCCGGCGGCGCTCGGCGTCCTGGTGGCGTCGAAGGCGTACGGGGTGGTGCGTTCGGCGGTCGTGCCGCGGCTGCTGCCACCACGGATCTCGCTGGTGAAGGCCAATTCCCGGGTGACCCTCGGTGGGCTGCTGGCCACGGGAGTGGCGGCCCCGCTGGGCGCGGGGCTGCACCGGCTGGGACCGGAATATCCGCTCTACGGGGCCTTCATCGTGTTCGTCCTCGGCACGGCGCTGTCCTTCTCGCTCCCGCACAAGGTCGACTCGGCCAAGGGCGAGGCGCGGGCACGGCTGGTCTCCGGGGAGCACCTTCCGCACCGCCCCCGGCGGATGCGCACGGCGAAGAGCAGCAATAACGGCAGGAAGGGATGGATCGGCAGAAATATCAGGAACGGCAACAGAGGCGGCAAGAGGAACGGCAACAGGAATGGCAACAGGAACGGCAACAAAAGGAGCAAGCCGCCCGGCCTGCGCACCGTCGGCAGCTCCGTCCTGCACGCCCTGCAGGCCAACAGCGCCATGCGCATGCTCTCGGGCTTCCTCACCTTCTTCCTCGCCTTCCTGCTGCGCGTCCACCCCCTCGGCGACCTGAGCCCGGCCTTCTCGCTCGGTGTCGTCGCCGTCGCCGCGGGCGCCGGGAACGCCCTGGGCACGGCCATAGGGGCGCTGCTGCGCTCGCGCGGCCCGGAGAAGACGATCGCGCTGGTGCTGACGGTGTCGCTGGGCACGACCGTGGCCGCGGCCGTGCTCTTCGGGGCCTTCTTCGTGGTGGTCGTGGCGGCCGTCGCCGGCATCTCCCAGGCGCTGGGGAAGCAGTCGCTGGACTCCCTCATCCAGCGCGACGTGCCGGAGGAGGTGCGCACCTCGGCGTTCGCCCGTTCCGAGACGCTGCTGCAGATGTGCTGGGTCGCCGGCGGGGCCGTCGGCATCGTCCTGCCGCTGAACGGCACCCTGGGCATGGCGGTCGCCGCCGGGGTCCTCGCGCTGGGCGCCGCGACAGCCGTACGGGGTCTGCTGGCCGCGGCACGGCGTGGCTCACCGCACCCCCGCGTGGCCTGACCTGGGCGGCCCGATAGCCTGCCCGCATGACCGCTGCGATTTTCCGGGGCAAGCGCCGCCGCGCCGCTGCCGCTGTCGGCGCCGTGGCCTTCGGGCTCGTCGCCCTTTCCGCCTGCGACAAGCCGACGCCGCTGGCGACGGTGACCGTCGGCTCGACCACCGTGACGACCGAGGCCGCCTGCTTCGAGAAGGGCAAGGAGCTCGACCGCGGCGCCCTTGACAAGTGCATGGCCGACAAGTCCATCAAGTCCGTCAAGGTCCAGCCGGGCGACAAGGTCCGCGTCGGCGTCGAGCCGGACATGGCCGAGCAGGGCTGGATCGTGGTGGGCAACGGCCAGCAGCAGACCAACCAGCTGAAGCAGACCTACACCTCCCTCGACGGCGAGCAGCTCTTCGTCAACCGGATGGCGCAGCGCCTGGAGAAGTCCGTGGTGCTGTCGGTCATCACCAAGGACGGCGTGTGGAACGTCAAGCTCGAGCTGGACAAGAGCTGACGGACCGGCGGTCCCGCTGATGCGTGTCCTCGTCGTCACCGCCGTGGACGCCGAGCGCGACGCGATCGTGCGCGGCGCCTCGGCGGCCGGTCCCGCAGGCACGGGCGAGCCGGCCGATCCGGTCGAGTTCGCCGTGCCGGGCTTCGTGCTGCGCCGGTCCGCCCCGCTCCCGGAGCCGCTCGTGATCGACGCGCTGGCCGCCGGTGTGGGACCGGCCGCCGCGGCGGCCGGAGCGGCCACGGCCCTCACGGCCGCGGCGCTCTCCGGCAGCCCCTACGGCCTGGTGGTCTCCGCGGGCATCGGCGGCGGCTTCACGACCCCCGGGCGCAGCGCGGCCGTGGGGTCCGTCGTCGTCTCCGACGCGATCGTGGCGGCGGACCTGGGCGCCGAGACGCCCGCCGGCTTCGT
>NZ_JBAMDC010000493.1:0-4155 GCF_036961605.1 Streptomyces sp. KLMMK | reverse complement strand
GAGTTCCCGTGCCGGAGAAAAGATCGACGACTTTTTACCGGTGTGTCATCGCCAGGTAATAGTCTGTGTGTGGGGCGTGAAACAGATCCTCAAGTGTGGCGGAAAGGCGGGGGCGCTGGCGCGACTTCGACCGTACCGAACCCCCGTAGTGGCAGCAGGCCGGGTACCGAACCATTGCCGCGGAGCCGCAGCTTTAAGCCTGCCCGGCCGGGCGATCGTTGACCACGGGTCTCGCCGCTAACTAGCCTCCAATTAATTCCACTCCATGAAGTTTTCTGAAGGGGAACACTCCCTTGTCGAATGCAGCCCCTACTGCCATTGATCCGGCCCGCTCCATGGCTCACGACATGCCGTTCGGCAGCCGGGGACGGTACGCGGACACGCATCAGCAGCCCGACCACCCGGGCCTGTGCATGGCGAGCCTCGATAGGGCACTGACCATCCAGCAGGCGAACCAGGAGTTCTTCCGGCAGTTCAACGGCTCGTCCGAGGAGATATGCGGCCGCAGCTTCCGCGACGTGGTGCACCCGAGCGTCCGGCAGCCGCTGATGCGCCAGTTCTCCCACCTCCTGGAAGGCAAGCACCAGCGCTTCGTCACCCCCGTCATCGCCGTGGGCCCCGGTGAGGAACAGCCCTTCACCGTTCCCCTCACCGCGGTCGCGGTGCGCGGCGGCCTGCCCGGCACGACCGCGATCCTGGTCATGATGCCGACGGCCCGGGACACCGAAGGGACGCGCGTGGTCACCAACCGGAAGAAAATCCTCTCCGAGATGGACGCCCGCATCCTCGAAGGCATCGCCGCCGGCGTCTCCACCGTCCCCCTGGCCTCGCGCCTCTACCTGAGCCGGCAGGGCGTCGAGTACCACGTGACCTGCCTGCTGCGGAAGTTGAAGGTGCCCAACCGTGCCGCACTGGTCTCCCGTGCCTACTCCATGGGTGTGCTCAAGGTCGGGACGTGGCCGCCCGAGGTCGTGGAGGACTTCGTGAAGTGAACGGACGCGCCCCCGCGCCTCCGCCCCACCGGCCAGCGACAATTCGGCCACAATGTCTGCGTTCTGACTCAAAGATGAGTGGAATCGTGCCGTACGGTTTCTTACTGTCATATTGAGTGGATCATGTGAACCGGCTCCCCCCGAGGGCCGGCCACCGACGCGCCGGCCCTCATGCGAGGTCGCGTCGGGCTTCATGAAAGGAACGCTTTGGCGGTCAGTACCGAGACGCGTCACGAGACCTTCCAGGACCTGGTCGGCCGCTCCGCCGAACTGAACAGCGTGCTGCGACAGGCCGCCCGGGCCCGGGAAGGGACCGCGCAGGCCCTGCTGGTCCGGGGACCTGCCGGAATCGGCAGAAGCAGCCTGCTGACCGCCGTCACCGCCCGGCTGCGAGCCGACGGCTTCACCGTGCGCACCGTCGGCGGCGGTTCCGCGCCCGGCCCGGTCGCCGACGTGCTGACCCCTCCCGCCGGGCCCGCGGCTCCGGACCCCGCAGAGCCGTCGCCCGACCTGTACGCGAGCTGCCGCCGCTTCCACGCCGGCCTCCTCCGGCTGCTGGCCGACGGCCCGCTGGCCATCGTCCTCGACGACGCCCAGTGGTGCGACGAAACCTCCCTGCGCTGCCTCGACTTCGCCCTGCGCAGGGTCGCCGCACAACCCCTCCTCGTCCTCCTCGCCCAGCGCACGGAGAGCGACGGCCCCGGCACGGCCGCCCTCGCCGGACTGCTGGCCCAGGACCGCTGCACGCTGCTGGAGCTGGGGCCGATGAGCGAGTCCGGCACCGGCCGGATGATCGCCCGGGCGCTGGGCGGCCCCGTGGACCCGCTCTTCGCCCGGCGCTGCGCGGAGATCTGCGGAGGCAACCCGCAGCTGCTCGGACGGCTGCTCGCCGGGCTGCGCTGGGCCGGGATCCGCCCCGACCGCGGCGGCCTGCGCCGGCTGCGCGCGGTCCACGGCAGCATCCTGGCCTCGCTGATACCGGGCTTCCTGGCCGGCCAGCCCCGCCCCGTACAGCAAGTGGCCACGGCCCTGGCCGTCCTCGGCCGCGCCGAGCCCGACCTGCTGGGCGCACTGTCGGGCGTCCCGGCCCGGCACGTGGAGACCGCCCTCGGCGTGCTCGGCCGGTTCGAGGCCGTCACCCCCGGACGGCGCGGCCCGGTGATGTGCGACCCCCTCCGCCGCAGCGTCCTGGCAGGCCTGCCGACCGACACCCTGCACGAACTGCGCTCCCGGGCCGCCGGGCTGCTCAACGACGCCGGCCGGCCGGCCGCCGAGATCGTCGGCCAGCTCGTCTTCCTGGATCGCATCGACGAGCCGTGGATGCTCGCGGTGCTCCGCGACGCCATCGCCGACTCACCCGGCCGGACGGCCACCAGGGACGTGGTCACCTGCCTGCGGAGCGCCCTGACGGCACAGCTCACGCCCACCGAACGCAAGGACGTCCACCGCGAACTCGCCAGAGCCTGCGCCCCCACGGCGCCCGAAGCCGCGCTCTGGCACCTGCACCAGGCCCTCACCGCCGCCCCGGACGCCCGGGAGAAGGCCGCCATCGCCGTCGACTACGGCCTCTCGGCCGCCGGGACCCGCCATGCGGCCGACGCCGTGCGCATCCTGGGAGACGTCCTGGACGCCCTCGACGCCGGCCTGGGAGCCGACCCCGCGCCCGCCGACCGCGAACTGCGCACCACCGTCGCCTCGGCCCTCCTGGTCACCGCCGTCAACGACACGACCGCCATGTCCGCGGCCCGCGAACGGTCCCTCACCTGGGCGCCGCCGCACGGCGACAGCCCCGCCGAGCGCCAGCTGCTGGCCGCCATGAGCGTCATGGCCTGCCTGGAGGGCAGGCCGGCCGGTGAAGCGGCGGCCCTCGCCCGCACGGCGCTACGGGTCGAGGACGAGGCCCCCGCCGCCGGCTGGTGGGTCATCGGCCCTTCCACCGTGCTCGGGCTGGCGGACGCCGTCGACGAGGCGCTGGCCGGCCTGGAGCGCTCCTGCGCCGGCGGCCTCGCCCGCCATGGCGCGAGGGTGCGGGTCCCGGCGCTGGCCGGCCGCTCCCTCGCCCTCCACGACGCCGGCGACATCGCCGGCGCCCTGCGTCAGGCGCAGGCCGCTCTCGTGCTCGCCGAGCGGGACGGGCAGGGCGACCCCGCGCCCATGGCCCACATCGCCCTGGGCAGCTCCCTGCTCTCCGCGGGCCGGACCGCCGACGCGTGCGTCGTGCTGGATCGCCTCGTGCGCACCGACTTCGTGCTCGAGAACCGCCTCTTCGAGTGGCACCACTACCTCTACGTCCGCGGCCGGGCGCTGCGCGAACAGGGCGACCTGGAAGGCGCCTTGGCCGTGTGGCGCCGGTGCGGCCGCAGCCTGGAGGAAGCAGGCGTGGCCAACCCGCTCCTGGCCCCCTGGTGGCTGCCCGCCACCACCACCCTCGCCCGCCTCGGCCGGACCGCCGAAGCCGCCGAGCTCGTCGAGCGGGTCCAGCCGGACGTCCGGCGCTGGGGCACCCCCCGGGCCCTCGGCCTGGGCCTGCTCGCCGCGGCCTGCGTCGCCGAGGGCCGCACCCGGCTGCGGCTGCTCGGCGACTCGGTGGACGCCCTGGCCTCCTCCCCGGCCCGCCTGGAGCTCGGCAAAGCCGAATTCCAGCTCGGCCACGAACTGCTGCGCCACGGCGACACCGACGGCGCCCGCCGCCACCTGCGCCGCGTCATCGAACGGGCCACCCACTGCGGATACCACCTGCTGGCCGCCATCGCCCGCAGGCTGCTGGTCACCGCGGGCGGACGGATGCCGCAGCTCGCCGCCAGCCCCCTGGACTCCCTCACCGCCGGCGAGCGCCGCGTGGCCGCCCTGGCCCGCGACGGAGCGAGCAACAAGAAGATCGCCGAGACGCTGTTCATCACCACCCGCACGGTGGAGATGCACCTGACCAACGTCTACCGCAAGCTCGGCGTACGGGGCCGCGCCGAGCTCCCCGGCGGCCTTCGCCCCGCCGGACTGCGGGCGACGGGCCGGTGACCGGGAGAACGGACATGTCACCGACCACCACTCCGCAGCCCGCGCCCCGTACGCCCGGCGACGGCGCGGACGCGTCCTCGCCGCTCGCCGGCCGCGAACGGGAAGAGGCCGTGCTCTCCGCCGCACTGCAGCACCTGCGCCGGGGCCG
>NZ_JBAMDC010000492.1:0-4193 GCF_036961605.1 Streptomyces sp. KLMMK | reverse complement strand
CGTCGATCTCGGGGAGCGGCGCGACTGGTCCGGCGCCGAGCCCGCCCCGGACAGCACCGCGCTGATCCTCTACACCTCCGGCACCACCGGCGCCCCCAAGGGCGCGCTGATCCCGCGCGGCGCCGTGGCCGCGGGCCTGGACGGGCTCGCCGAGGCGTGGCAGTGGACCGCCGGGGACACCCTCGTGCACGGGCTGCCGCTCTTCCACGTCCACGGCCTCGTCCTGGGCGTCCTGGGGGCGCTGCGGACCGGCTGCCGGCTCGTGCACACCGGCCGGCCGACGCCGGAGGCGTACGCGGCGGCCGGCGGCAGCCTGTACTTCGGGGTGCCGACGGTGTGGTCCCGGGTGGTGCGCGAGCCGTCCGCGGCCCGGGAGCTGGCCGGGGCCCGCCTGCTGGTGTCGGGCAGCGCGGCCCTGCCCGCGCCCGTCTTCCGGGACCTGGAGGCCCTCACCGGGCAGCGGCCCGTCGAGCGCTACGGCATGACCGAGACCCTGATCACCGTCTCCGCCCGGGCCGACGGCGAGCGCCGGCCGGGCGCGGTGGGCACCCCGCTGCGGGGCGTCCGCACGCGCCTCGCGGCCACCGAGGGCGGCATCGGCGAGCTGGAGGTCTGCGGGCCGACGCTCTTCAGCGGCTACCTGGGCCGCCCGGAGGCCACGGCTGCCGCGCACACGGCCGACGGCTGGTTCCGTACGGGCGACATCGCCGCCGTCGAGGAGGACGGCACGCACCGCATCGTGGGCCGCGCCTCCACCGACCTGATCAAGTCCGGCGGCTACCGGGTCGGGGCGGGCGAGGTCGAGAACGCCCTCCTCGACCACCCCGCGGTCCGCGAGGCCGCCGTGGTCGGGGTGGAGCACGAGGACCTCGGGCAGGAGATCGTCGCGTACGTGGTGGCGGACGGCGTGAGCGAGAAGGCGCTGATCGATTTCGTGGCCGGCCACCTGTCCGTGCACAAGCGGCCCCGCCGCGTCCGCTTCCTCGACGCGCTGCCGCGCAACGCCATGGGCAAGCCCCAGAAGAAGCTCCTGCCGCCGCTGTGACCCGGAGGGGACCCGTGGATCCGGCCGGGGGGCCCCGGTGGATATGGGCACGGAGGCCCGCCCACCCCTGCATAATTTCATGCAGGGGTGGTGGTCGATGAATGACCGCTGCCGAAGACCGCCGACGACCATGGAGGGCCCGATGAGCGACACCGGGGGCGAACCGGAAGCCACCGCACGGCTGCAGAAGCTCTTCGAAGGGCACCGGCTGACGCCGACTCAGCGCCGCATCGCCCACTGCATGGTGCGCCGCGCGGCCGATGCGCCCTTCCTCTCCAGCGTCGAGCTCGCCGAGCTGGCCGGCGTCAGCCAGCCCTCGGTCACCCGCTTCGCCGTCGCCCTCGGCTTCGACGGCTACCCGGCGCTGCGCCGGCACCTGCGCGACGTCGTCCCCGCGGCGGCCGAGCCGGGCGACGGCGAGAGCGCGTACAACGAGTACCAGCAGGCCGTCCACGTCGAGATCGACAACCTCCGCCACCTCGCCTCGGTCCTCGCCGACCCCGCCCCGGTCGCCCGTGCGGGCCGGCTGCTCGCGCAGTCCCGGCCGCTGCTCGTGCTCGGCCTGCGCGCCGCCACCGCCCAGGCCGCCGGCTTCGCCTACTTCGCCCGCAAGGTCCACCCGGACGTGCGGCTCCTGGACGAGGGCGGCACGCTCCTGACGGACCGCATAGACGCGGCCGTACGGGCCGGGGCGGGCACGCTGCTGTGCTTCGCCCTGCCCCGCCACCCGCGCGAGGTGGTCGAGGCCCTGGAGTACGCGCAGGGCCAGGGCCTGACCGTCGTCACCGTCGCCGACTCCACCTTCGCCCCCGTCGCCCGCCACAGCGACCTGCTGCTCCCCGCCGCCGTCGGCACCGGGCTCGCCTTCGACACCGCATGCGCCCCGATGCTGCTGGGGCGCATGCTGCTGGAGGCGATGTGCGACGCCCTGCCGGACGCCCAGGCGCGCCTGGAGGAGTTCGACGCCAAGGCGGTGGCGCGAGGGCTGTTCGTGGAGTAGCCGGGGCTCAGGAGGCCGGGGAGCCCTGGAAGCGCATCTCCGGGAAGCGCGGCGACGGGCCGTCCAGCAGCCGTCCGTCCCGCCCTTTGAGGAAGCGGTCGAAGAACGCCACCACGTACGCGCGCGTGGCCGCCACCGCCCGCTCCGGCCGGACGGTCCCGATGCCCTGGCGGAGGTCCTCCTCCGGCAGGGCGCCCTGCCGGGCGAGCGCGGGCAGCAGCGAGACGCCGTCGGTGTACGTGCCGTGCGCCGCGCCCGCCATGGTCAGCTCGGCCTGCCAGGCGCGCGTGTGCTGCCGGAAGGACGCCCACGACGCCCGGTTGCCCGCCGCGCCCGGGCCGTCGGAGCCCAGCAGGAGGAACGGCCGGTCCACGCCCTCGCGCGCCACGGTGCTCAGCTTGCTGCCCGTGCCGTCGGGGAGGGGGAAGTCCATCTGGCCGTCCATGTTGATCCCCGCCTTGAGGCGGCGGTCGTCGTGCAGGGCCTGCGCCGCCGTGAAGCCGCCCGCGGACTGACCGGCCATGCCCACGCGCCGCAGGTCCAGAGCGTCCCCCAGGCCGTGCGGCAGGTCCCGCCGCCACCGCGCCGAGCCGAGGGTGTCCAGGACGAACCGCGTGTCGTCCACCCGGGCCTGCACCGCCCTGCGGAGCGCGGCGTCGACCTCGGTCACGGGTGCGCCGGCGAGCGCCGGCAACGCCGACTCCGCCAGCTCCCCGTTCGCCAGGCGCACTTCGGAGGAGTCGTAGGTGTGGTCGACGGTGACGACGACGTAGCCGCGGGAGGCCAGCTCCTCGGCCAGGCCGGTGTTCCAGGTGCGCGGGTCGCCCAGCCCGGCGGAGTACAGCACGACCGGCAGGGACCTGCTGCCGCGCGCCACGGGAGCGTCCACGCGTGCGTGCGTACGCGTGGACGCCCAGTCGGCGGCGTCCGGGCGCACGTGATGGTTGAAGCTGCCCGCGCCCCGGGCGGAGCCGAAGTGGGCGGCGGAGGAGGGGTCCATGTGGGGCGCGGGCGCCTTCCCGCCGGCGGGCCGGTCCCGGTCCGCGGGGTAGAAGAGGCTGATCGCGACCTGGCGGTCGCCGCGCTCCGGCTTCCAGGGGTCCTTGCGGGCGGTGTCCACCAGGTGGCGGGTGACCGTGCCGACGGCGTGGGGGCCGGTGGGCGCCGGCAGCGCGCCCGGGGTGCTCTTCGCGGTCGCGGCCGTGGTCGAGGCCGTGGCTGTGGCCGTGGCCGGGGACTCCGCCGCGGCCTGGGCCGGGGCCTGGGCCGCATGGGCGTCCGGCGCGGGCACGAGCGCGCTCAGCAGACCGGTCGCGGCCAGTGCCCCCGCCGCGAGGACCGCCCGCCGCCGGAGCCCGCTGTCCCGTCGCGCACGGTCCCGCCGCTCGCCCCCTCGTTCGTGGACAGCCATCCCCGTCTCCTCCCGCTCGTCCCGCTCGTCCCGCCCCGGCAGGGACGACCTTAGGGACCACACGACTGCGCACACGTCATACGGCGGAGCCAAGTCCGGGGTGATACCGGGGTATGACCCCTGTGAGGTACATGCGGCGGATTCTCAGCTCGCACTCAGATTCGTTGGTTAGCCTGCCGCGTGACGAGTCGGGATCGAGGGGATTTCAGAGGGAAAGGTGGGTTTCGACGTGGGGCGCGGTTCGTATGCGCTGGCGAGGGTGGCGGTGGTCGTCAGAGCCCCGGCCGGCTGGCTGTGGTGGCCGGGGCTGCTGAGCGCGGGCGCCGGGGTCCTGGTGCCCGGGATCACCGGGCGGCGGATCGGCGTGCTCGCCGGAGCGGCGCTGTTCCTCATCGTCGCGGGCGTGGTCTTCGCGGTGCGCCGCCCGCGCTACGCGGCCCTGGCGCGCGGCGCCTCGCGGGCGGGCCGGTCGGTCTTCCTCCAGGACCGCGCCGTGACCCTGCGGAACCGGCGGCGCGCCCGCCGGTGGTGGCTGCTCCTCGCCTTCCTCGCCGCCGTGGGCTCCGGCTTCCTGATCCCGGCCGCCGCGGGCATGGCGCTCGCCGGTGCGGGCGCGGGCCTGTGGGCGAAGGCCCTGTGGCTGGGCGGCCTGGAGCGCCGGAGCGGCTCCCTGCTGTGGGTCCGTACGGAGTGGGCGCAGGCGTCCCCCGCCGCCAAGCCCGTGCGCGGCTATCTGT
>NZ_JBAMDC010000491.1:0-4227 GCF_036961605.1 Streptomyces sp. KLMMK | reverse complement strand
CGGGCGGGCGGCGGATCGTCTGCGCGGCGTTGTTGACCAGGATGTCCAGCGGCCGGCCCTCGTCCCTCAGCCGCTCGCACAGGCCGAGCACCTGGCGGGGGTCGCGCAGGTCGATGCCGATCACGGTGAGCCGGTCCCGCCACGCCTCGCTGCCCTCGGCCGCGTGGAAGCGGCGGACGGTGTCGCGCGGGAAGCGGCTGGTGACCAGCAGCTCCGCGCCGTCGCGCAGCATCATCAGGGCGAGCTGGAAGCCGATCTTGACCCGGCCGCCGGTGAGCAGGGCCCGGCGGCCCGTCAGGTCGGTGCGCAGGCCCCGCCGCTCGGCGTTGCCGGCGGCGCAGCCGGGACAGAGCAGGTGGTAGAAGGCGTCGGCCTGCCGGTAGGGGGTCTTGCAGACGTAGCAGCGGCGCGAGCGGCTGTACGTGCCTGCCGAACCGGGGGCCTCCAGCGGTGCGTCCTCGCGGCGGGCGAGGGCGCCCGTCGCCGTGGCGGCGGCCACGCGGGCGTCCGCCGCGGCCTGTTCCTCGCGGCGGGCCCTGCGGCGGCGGTGCCGTCCGTCGCGCACGAAGGACGAGGCGACCTGCTCGGCGCGCAGCCGCACCGGGTCGTCGAGGGGCAGTTGCCTCAGCAGGCCGACCGTGCGGTCGAAGGCCGCGAGCTCGTCCTCGGTGAGGTCTCCGAGACCGGTGGTGCCGGGAGTGCCGGTGGTGTCCGTCGTACCGGTGGTGCCGGTGGTGCCGCCCACGTCCGCGTCGTCCCCGTCCCCGTCACGGAGCCCCCGGCCCCGCCTCGTTCACATCTTGAGCCTGCTCGTACGGCCGGATTCGAACCGGCGTCCTCCGAACCTGCCAGGCCGGCGCGTCCGCCTCTGCGCTACGCACGAGCATTGGCCAGCACCCTACCCATCGTTTCGACGGCGGCCAAACGGATATCGGAGCAGGTCAGGGCAATCCGCCAGGAGGGGCCGACCGGGCGGGGCCTGCGACGCAGGACCGGGGAAGTCGGGGTCGCCCCGTGGGCGTCACCGGGGCCGATCGGCTCTAGACTTCAAGAGATCTCCTGTTCATGCCCATTGCGCCGGGGGCCGCCGTGAGCGAATTCGCCGAGGCCATGCAGCAGCGCGTACGGCAGGCCCGGAAGGCCCTGGAGGAGGCCGAGTCGGCCGGGGACGCCTACGAGATCGCCGTGGCTGCGGACGAGCTGGAGGACGCTCTGCGTCTGGCCCGCGCCCACGGCGTCGACACCGGATAGCCGGCGCGGGCTAGAGGTCGTTCCCCGCGTACGAGAGGTTGAAGCTCTTGTTGGCCAGGGGGAAGTCGGGGACGATCGTGTCCGCCAGGGCCACGGGCAGGGCGGGCCAGTTGAAGAAGGACGGGTCGACGGTCTTGACGCGCGTGAGCGCGTCGCCGGTCCCGAGTTCGACCCGCGTGGTGATGGTGCCGCGCCAGCCCTCCACGATGCCGACGCCCGCGCGGCGGGTGCTGCGGGCGAACAGCGGCGGCCAGGCGAGCGAGGTCCCGGTCGTCCGGCCCGGCGTGAGACCGGCCACGAGCCGCTCGGCCATGGCGAGGGAGGTCTCGATCTCCTCGGCCCGGACGAGGAAGCGGGCCAGGACGTCGCCGGTGGTGTGAACGGGGACGGTGAAGGCCCCGGTGTGCTCGTGGAAGGGGTGGCTCGCCCGGGCGTCGGCGGACAGGCCGCTGGCCCGGGCGACGTAGCCGAGGCAGCCGAGGTCGCGGGCCGCAGTGACGTCGAGGCGGGCGGTGCCGGTGAAGCGGTCGCGCACGGTGCTGTGGCCGAGGGCGAGCGTGACGATGTCGCGGATCTCCCGGCCCAGTTCCGCGAGCCGGGCGGGGCCGGGCACGGCCTGCAGGTCGGAGCCGCCGGGCACGACGCCGCCGCGCAGCAGCCGGTGGCCGGTGACCTCGTGGTTGAGGCGCAGCAGGCGTTCGCGGACGTGCTGGGCGCGGGCGCTCAGGACGCCGTGGCCGACGTCGTTGCAGAGGGCTCCGAGGTCGGCGACGTGGTTGTGGAGGCGTTCGAGTTCGAGGAGGAGCGCGCGGGCGCGGCGCGCGTCCACGGGGACGTGCGCGCCGGTGGCCTCCTCCACGGCGAGGCAGTAGGCGAGGGCGTGGCCGACGGCGGTGTCGCCGCTGATGCGCTCGGCGAGCGGCAGGCCCTGCTCGGGGGTGCGGCCCTCGAAGAGCTTCTCGATACCCTTGTGGACGAACCACAGGCGGGCCTTGAGCTTGATGATCGTCTCGCCGACGACGGAGAAGCGGAAGTGGCCGGGTTCGATGATGCCCGCGTGGACGGGGCCGACGGGGATCTCGTAGACGCCTTCCCCCTCGACCTCCGGGAAGGGGTAGGGGCCTTCGGGTTCGGCGAAGGGCGGGGGCGGCCCGGCGTCGGGGTGCATCGGGTACCAGCCGCGCGGCCAGTGGAAGTGGCGCACGAGGCGGTGCGGGAGCGGGTGGTCCAGCGGCACGATGCCGTGCAGGTCGCGCATCTCGCGCTCGAAACGGCCGGCGGGGAAGGAGAGGTGGGCGAGGGTGGGGAGTTCGGGGGCCTTGGGGTCGAGGCGGACGTGGAGCTCGGTGCGGGTGTCGGGCGGGCCGGCCACGAAGAGGTAGACGACGCGGACGGCCCGGCCGCCGGGTTCGTCGGCGCTGTCGTGGTGGGCGGCGACGAGGGCGAGGCGGTGGCCGCCGCCGAGCAGGCCGGCGGCTCTGCCGGGCAGGTCGGCGGGGCCGATGTCGGTGACGGTGCGGTGTGCGGTGCCCGGTTGCATGCTCAGTGGCCTCCGATGATCTCGCCGGCCTCGGTCAGCAGGGCGGTGAGGGGGCCGGTCGTGACGCCGAGGGCCGCGCAGGCGGCCAGCCCGGCGACGAGGGGGGCCGCGGCGTCGGCGCCGAGCGGTACGGGTTCTTCCTCGTCGTCCTCGCCCGGCGGCGGGCCCAGGAGCATACGGGAGGTGCGCGCGGCC
Source organism: Streptomyces sp. KLMMK (assembly GCF_036961605.1). NCBI lineage: Bacteria > Bacillati > Actinomycetota > Actinomycetes > Kitasatosporales > Streptomycetaceae > Streptomyces > Streptomyces sp. KLMMK. The sequence continues at coordinate 1,241 of NZ_JBAMDC010000491.1, read as the reverse complement.
AGGGCGCCGAAGGCGACGAGCATCAGGACGAGGGCGGCGGCCAGGGCCCAGCGGGGGCCGGAGAGGAAGCCGGCCCGCACGATGCCCAGTTCGGAGGCGAACAGGCCGAACGGCGGGAACCCGAGGAGGGCGATCACGGCCGCGGCGAAGGCGGCGCCGAGGCAGGGCGAGTGGGCGAGCAGTCCCCGGATCCTGCCGATGCGGGTGGTCCCGCACAGTCGCGCGATGTGGCCGGAGGCGCAGAACGCGACGGTCTTGGCGAGGCCGTGGCCGGTCATGTGCAGCAGGACGGCGGAGAGGGCGAGCGGGCTGCCGACGGCGGTGCCGAGGGCGATCAGGCTCATGTGCTCCATGCTGGAGTAGGCCAGCATGCGCTTGCAGTCGCGCTGGGCCAGCAGGAGGGCCGCCGCGAGCGCGAGGGTGACCAGGGCGACGCCGGCGAGCAGGGTACGGGCGAAGCCGGCGCCGAGGGCCTCGTCCGCGATGACCTTGTAGCGCAGGAGGCCCGCGAAGGCCACCGCGAGCAGGACCCCGGACATCAGGGCGGAGACCGGAGCGGGGGCCTGGCTGTGGGCGTCGGGCAGCCAGGCGTGCAGGGGCACGAGGCCGGCCTTGGCCCCGAAGCCGAGGACGACCAGGCCGGTCGCCAGGCGGACGACCGAAGGGTCGAGCCGGTCCGCGCGGGCGGCGAGGGTCTGCCAGTCCAGGGCGTACGCCTCGGGGATGCCGGCCTGGCGGGCCGCGTAGTAGACGAGCACAGTGCCGAGGAAGGCCAGGGCGATGCCCGCCGAGCAGATCACCACGTACTTCCAGGCGGCTTCGACCGAGGCACGGGTGCGCCGGTGGCCGACGAGGAACGCGGTGACGACGGTGGTGGCCTCGATGGCGACCCACAGGACGCCGAGGTTGGCGGCGAGGACCGCGGCGCTCATGGCGGCGAGGAAGGCGTGGATCAGCAGGTGGTAGCGGCGGGTCGCGGGAAGGTCGGTGCGCTCGTGGGCGAGGTGGGCCGGGTTGGCGGCGCACGCGAGGCAGGCGACCGCGCCGACGGTGAGCAGCATCCACACGGTCAGCGCGTCGGCACGCAGCAGCCGCCCGTAGGCGGTGACGGGCCCGTCGTCGGGGACCGTGCAGGCGAGCACGGCCCCGCAGGTGAGGATCGCGAACGGCGAGACGAGTCCCAGCCGCCCGGTGAGCGGCCGCGGCGCGGTGCCGCTCCGCGGGCCCGGTCCGGCAGGGGC
>NZ_JBAMDC010000490.1:0-4232 GCF_036961605.1 Streptomyces sp. KLMMK | reverse complement strand
CAGGCGCAGGGCGAGGGCGTAGCCGGCCCGGTAGGGCAGCGGGAGGGTGCTCAGGGTCTCGGTCACGTGGGTCTCGGCGGCGGTGCGGGCCCGGGGGTCGCCCAGGCAGGCGTACTGCCGCAGCCAGTACGAGCGCAGGCCGCTCGCGCGCAGTGCGCCGCGGATCATCCGGTCACCTTCTCTTTGAGGAATGCGGCCAGCAGCCGGGCCGCGCCCTTGGCGAGTACGGCGTCCAGGGCGTGCAGGAAGGCGGTCGTCTCCTCCTCGCCCGCGACCAGGGGTGGGGAGACGACCAGGGCGATGTCGCGGTTGGAGCCGAAGAAGGTCAGGATCCCGTGGTCGCGGTACAGGGCGGCGATCACGGCGGCGGTGAGCAGCTTGGGCACGGCCTGCGGGTCGCGGGCGGCCGCGGGGAGCGCGGTGCGGATGCGTTCCGGGATTCCCGGGCCGGGCCGCAGGAAGACGCCGTGGAGGGCGCCGCGGCCGGTGGTGGAGGCCACGAGGCGGGGGTGGCGCTCGGCGAGGCGGGCGAGGCCGGCGGACAGCAGCTGGTCGAGTTTGCGGGCGCGGCCGGGGAAGTCCTCCTCGACGGCCACGGAGACCGCTTCCAGCGCGGTGGCGGTCTCCTCGCCGAATCCGTAATAGGTGGTGCTGTGCAAGGTGGCGTCGCCGAGGTTGTCGTAGGCCTTCCGGAAGACGGGTTCACGGGCCACGTACCCGGAGATGGAGGATTTCCCGCCGCCGAAGGACTTCGACATGGTGAGGACGTCGGGGACGAGGCCCGGGCAGCGCATGAAGTGGAACAGCTCGCCGGTCTTGCCCCAGCCGGTGTACACCTCGTCGAAGACCAGGACGATGTCCTCTTCGGTGCACAGCCGCCGGACTTCGCGCAGGAATGCGGGCGGGCTCTCGCGGAGGGCGGAGGCGCTGAACGGTTCGAGGACGACGGCGTAGACGTCGCTGCGTCCCGTGGTGTCGCGGTGCCGTTCCAGGGCCAGTTCGAAGGAGGCGAGGTCGCCGAAGGCGAAGGAGTCGGTCCCGGGGATCCGGGGGAATTCGAAGTGGATCTCGGGTGAGGCGGTGAGGCTGCCGGCGCCGAGCAGTTTGCCGTGGAAGGCGATGTCGGTGTGCAGGACCGTGCCGCGCCGCCCGCCGTGGTATTTGTACGCGAGTTTCACCGCGCCTTCGACCGCTTCGGCCCCGGAGTTGGGGAAGTAGCAGATGTCGAGGTCGCCGGGGAGCAGTGCGGCCAGGTTGTGGCTGAGAGCGGCGACGTAGGGCGAGAAGTAGTTCTTGTGGACCTCCATGCGGCGGCGCTGCCGGAAGCGGTCGCGGGCGGCGAGGATGCGCGGGTGGTTGTGGCCGTGGTTGAGGACGCCGATGCCGCCGGTGAAGTCGAGGATGCGCCGGCCGTCGCGGAGGGTGATCCAGGCTCCCTCGGCGCTGTCGACGAGGTCGCGGCCGAAGCCGAAGGAGCCGATGAGCGAGACCTGGCTGCGGCTGACGTACTTCTCGTAGAGGGCGTGGACCTGGTCGATGCCGAGGTGTTCGGCCTGGTCGAGCGAGATGAGTTCAGGCATGGGCGTCCTCGTGCTCAGGCATGGGTGTCCTCGGGGAAGGTGTGCCGGTCGCCGGGTTCGGTGCGCAGCCGGTCGGCGATCAGGCGCCCGGCGCGGCGGCCGTCCCGGACGGCGTAGTTGGTGCCGCGGTCCTCGGGGAAGACCTGGGCCATCCCGGCGAGGTAGAGGCCGGTCACGCGGCTCTGCACCGGGGGCATGACGCGGGTGTAGCCGGGGGTGATGACGGGCTGGGCGTGGTCGGCACGCCACACGTGGTGGGCGTCGACCCAGCTCCGGTCGAAGCCGGGGAACATCCGCCGCAGGTACGGCAGGCTGTGCTCGAACACCTGCTCGTCGTCCATCCGGTACAGCTCGGCGTCGGCCGGGAGGTACTTGGAGAGGTAGACGATGTGCCGGCCGCCGTAGCGGGCCGGGTCGTCCATGTTGGTGTGCTCGATCACCCCGACGTAGGGGAAGGACGGGTCGTTGACGTTGAGCCAGTAGGTGTCGGAGAGGGGGCGGTTGTTCTCCAGGACCAGGCAGATGTTGGCCAGGTAGCGGATCCTGCGGAGCTGCCGGAGGAGGGGCGGCACGGAGGGGTGGGTGTCGCTCTGCTCCTCCAGCATCCCGGCCGCCAGCTCGGGGGCGACGGTGAGCAGGACGCGGCGGGCGGGGAGGAACTCCCCGTCGCCGGTGCGCACGCCGGTGACCCGGCGTCCGTCGGTGACGACGCCCCGCACCGCGGTGTCCGTGCGGATGTCGACGCCGTGGTCGGCGAGGCGTTTGCGCAGGGCGGTGAGCAGGACGTCGCTGCCGCCGCGCAGGTAGTAGAGGGTCTCGCTGCCGGAGCGGGTGCGGCTGCCGCCGCGCAGGTGCAGTTTGGTCCACATCCAGGTGGCGCCGACCTCCGCCGCGTGGTCGCCGAACTTCCCCTCCAGCAGGGGCCGCCAGACGACGTCGTAGACCCGGCGGCCGCCGAGGGAGACCAGCCACTCCTCGGCGGTGCGGTGCTCCAGCAGGCGCCAGTCCCGCACGCGCTGGGCGCGCACGGTCAGCAGACCGAGCCGGAGCCGGTCGACGAGGGGCAGGGGTGCGAAGCGCAGCAGGTCGAGGGGTTTGGACAGGCGGTAGACGGAGTTGGCGTAATACATGCCGGTGCGCGTCAGGTGGGGTTCCATCAGATCGGATATGCCGAGCCGGGCGCAGAGCCGGAGCATTTCCTCGTCGGAGGCGAACCAGTGGTGGTAGAAGCGTTCGAGGCGCCGCTCGCCGACCGTGAAGCTCCCCGCGAGGCCGCCGATGTCGGGGTCGCGTTCGAGGAGCTGCACGGAGTGGCCGAGCTCCGCGAGCTCCAGGGCGGCGGACAGGCCGGTGAATCCGGCACCGACGACGATGACGTCCGTGTGCATCACGCGACCTCCTCGACCGAGGCGAGGACGGCCCCGGGAATCGTGCTCCGTATCCGTTCGCTGATCACATAGGCCGGCCGGCCCTGCCCCTGCCGCAGGACGGCGTGCAGGTACTCCCCCACCACGCCCACCGCCAGCGACTGCGCGCCGAACAGGGCAAGGGGCAGGGCCTTGGGCCGGCCCCGGTGGGTCAGCGCCATGACGAGCGCACCGGCGAGCGAGGCCGAGCCCGTACAGAGGGGAATCCGCAGCGGCAGGGCGGATCCGCTGGTGAGGAAGGCGCTGCGGGAGAGGGCGAGCATTTTCGGCAGGGTGTATTTGGAGGCCCCGGCGGCCCGCGGCTCCCGCTGGTATTCGATCGCGGTCTCGGGAAAGCCCGCCCAGCTGACGGCGCCGCGCAGGAAGAGCTCCCGGTCCGTCAGCCCGGTCAGCAGGTCGACGACTTCCCGGTCGAGGAGCCGGAAGTCCCCGGTGTCGAATGCCACGGGGTGGTCGGAGAGCCTGTCCAGGAGCCGGTAGAAGGCGAAGGCCGATAAGTTCTTGAAGGCGGTCTCGCCAAGTCTCGCGGTGCGTCGTGCGGAGACCACGCGCCAGCCCTGGCGCCAGCGCGACACCATTTCCGGGATGATTTCGGGAGGGTCCTGCAGATCGGCGTCGAGGAGGACGACCGCATCCCCCCGGGCCTCCTTGAGACCGCCGAGGCAGGCCGCCTGGTGGCCGAAATTCCGGCTGAACCGGACCGCGCGCACCATCGGGGACTCCCGGGTGAACGTGCGGATGAGATTCCAGGTGGCGTCGGCGCTGCCGTCGTCCACGTAGATGACCTCGTAACGGACGCCTTCCGCGGGGCGCAGGGCGCGGGCGATGCGGTCGTGGGTACGGCCGAGGACCGCTTCTTCGTTGTAACAGGGGAGAACGACGCTGATCAGCTGTGTCGTGGGTGACGGAGTGCCGGTCTGGCTGGCGGGCATAGACCTCTCCTGTGCCGGGAGCCGGTTATCGCCGTGCTGTTTTTCTGCCGCGCATTCAGATACTTTCCCCTTGCACCAATCGACGGTAGCCGACGGCGGAGCGGGCGGGCAAGATCCCCGCAACGCGGCTCCGGAGCCGGTAAATCGTGCCTGCCGGAGCGTATTTCCCGGGTGGCGCAGTGCCGGATGCGGCGCCCGCGGCCGGGCCCGAGACTTGAGCCAGGCCCCGGCCGGACGCAGCCTGGAGGAGGAACGGCGCATGCCCCGCGACCCGCGCCCCGCAGCCGCCGCCA